>JAOZUV010000004.1 GCA_029938505.1 Bacteroidales bacterium
TGGGATATGTTTAGTAATTTCCTGATATACGTAAAGTAACCATTCCATATTTCCCTCTCTCAATTAAATACATTAAAAGCATTACAGTCCGTGTTATTAAATCAATTGCCGGTTTCATTATATTTTTCCTTCATTCATTATATCCGCAAATTCTTTAACGGAAATATCTATTTCCCTTTTTTGAATTATTTCCCAGATTTTTCGGATGGATTCTTTGCATTGTTTGAGGGTGTCTTCGAGGTAACCATCAGCAAATTTGTATCTGGTTATGTATTTAGGTTTCTTTGGTATCCATTCCCCCGATTTTAATACTCTCCAAGCTGTTCCCACAATTTCTTCTTTGTCCCGGTATATTCGTACTCCAAGATACTTCGCACAGGCTTTAGGCATTTTATCTCCTTTACACGTAAATGACTTTCCGGTAATTTGCTATTGTCATTGGCTCCGGTGAATATTGGCATTGTCAAGGACAGTTTTCTTTTTGTAATGAGATCATTCTTCTGGTTCCTTAAATATATTACTTAACTTAATAAATGACTAAATTCTTTTTTAAACTTTTCCACACCGGACATATAGTGGGTATTCATTTTATCAAGTTTGGTTTTGAGATTTTCACTTTCTTTTTTGGCTTCCCCTAAAGTTTTAAATCCTAATTTTTTTAAATTATCAACAAGCATTGACTTCTGACCGAGTAATTTATTTCGTGCATTGTCTTTTTCCTGTACTTTCTTTTTTAACTGTATTAAATCCATTTTATTTCCTTATAATAATTTTTTGCATATTTGGCAGTAGTCATAAAATTCTTCAATTACTTCCGGATTTGCACAAACACATCTTTTTCAATCGGGTATATTTTCATATATGAATCTATAGCTTCCCGCACACTATCCACTGAATTATAGTTTTTACTTTTTGTTTGATGAAGACGAAATCCCCTGCCCCTTGTCGAATTTCTGCAAATTACTTTTCCTTTTAAAATAGATTGGAGAAAATCAAGTCTGTCTTTGTCCGTTATTTTATTTTGGTCTTCCTCTCTGTCTATGTCTTCTTGTCTTGAAGGGGAAACTCCATTTGCCTTTGCTCTGTCCATAAAATGCATCCAACTTTCATTTCTACGCATTTTGTATATCCTCCATTGTGTTGTTTATTATATCCATTACAGTTTGTTTTGGATTAGCATGGGCTACAATATTGTTTAGAGTAGTTTTAAAATTAGGCTGTTCCTCTTCATTCTTCGGCAATGTGTCTATAAAAGCGGATATTTTTTCTTCAGCAAGCTTTCTGGATTCATCTTTTATTTCGGCAATTGCTATTTTATCAAAGTCAAAACAATGTTCTGCATCAATAATTGGGATTTTAATTAGTTTTACTGACCAATCATTTGTATCAATTTTTTGAATACGCGGTTGAAAATCTATTTGTGTTTTTGTGGATCTTATCATTGATCCGCAATTAATTTGAAGTTTTTTGGATTTTGTTTTGAGAACATGTGGTGCATGATTATCGCCTGTCACAATGCATTTTGCCCAAGAATATTTTCTTAGAATAGAATGTGCTGTACTGTAGTTTGTTTGTCCAGGCCATAAAGGATCTTTTTTAGTAACCATCAAATGCATGACTACTACATCTGCCTCAACAGAAGGCGTTTCATTCCAACCGCATCCCATAAAACTAATCCCATTTATTTCAGTAATAGAATCAGGTTTTAATATCTGTACAACTTTTGCCGTTTCAAGAATTCCAAGTGGTGTATTATCCAATCCTGCTGCGTGGTATCTTAGATCATGTTGCCCAGGAACAGCAAGAATAGTTATTTTATATTTTTTAATTATTTGCAGAACTTTCCTAACTACTTTGTATGATACTGTAGGAGAATCAAAGAAATCACCCGCAATTACTAATATTTTAGAGTCTGTCTTTATTGTAGTTTTTAGAATAAATTCAAATTTATTCATTATTTGAGAAAAATAATCACCTTTACGATTCACAGGAACTTTTGAATTAATATGAAGATCTGCACATGTTATGAATTTCATTCTATTTTCCTTTACGCCCACATGTGGGACACTCAGTTTCTTCCCTTAAAATTTCATATTTATGTAAATGTATAGCATAATCTTTTTCGGCACAATCTAATTTATTTGTACAAGCAACAAAACCATTTATGATAAGATTTATTACTGATAATTTTTGATCTGTCACACAAATATCAGCATCGAGCTTTTCAAGCGATTTAACAGCCATAAAAGCTTTATCTATATCAGTCATAGTGTCTAAGTGTGAATCAACAGATTTGATATCAAGAATCAAGTTTGTTATGCTTGTTTTTCTGTTTTTAGTCTCATTAATATTACGTTTTTGATCTTCGAGCATATCAAGAGCAATTTTTGATTCATCAATGCCGTCAAATTGTTTTAATTTTTTATCTGTTTTTTCTAAGGAAGTGATTATGTCAATCAAGATATTCAATCTTGTATTAATTGTTTTTAATTTACTCTGATAACCTTCAAGTTTTTTAGCAATAGTTTGTGCCTTATTAACCCATTTAGTTTCTTTTAATTCTTCTTCCCTGTTCTCTATTTCATTTTGCGACACAGTAATTTCAGCATTACAGGATCTTATCTGGGAATTGATACTTTTTATAGCATCGTCCATAATAGTTAAGCCTGCTACTTTGTTGAATTGTTTTGCAACTGCTCCGGGTTTATCGGCAAGCATGAAATATTGATCCACAGGATGTTGACTTTGAATATTTACACTTTTCATTTTTGATTCATTTTTTACTTCATCTGGAACATCCGTGCGTAAGGCACGTAATGGTTCCATATTCCCAATTTGATAATGATTTGTATTTCCTCCATCTCTGACTCTTGAGATAATATTTGAATCTTTGTAATCAATTGTGACTTCTGTAGGTTTTAGTTTGTCTTTTTTATTTTTAGGATCTAATTGATCATTTCTATAAGAATCCCCCGAAGGCCTATTTTTTATATTCCACTCAATAGCTCTGATAATCCCGGATTTCCCTTCATCACTTTTACCGATCAGTACAGTTACACCGGGATGAAATTCAACAAAGGTTGAAATATGTGATTCAAAGTTTTTTATTTTTATACTGTTAATCATTGGATATTTCCTATTTTATTTCTCCTGATTAAATATTTTTACAAGAGTGTGTGGAGCTTTAGATGACGGTTTAGTATCATCATCAAATTGAATCTTTACCCTCTGACTTGTGTATCCTGTAACGGTTCCAATTCTGACTTTAATACCACAAAGATTGTCTGCTGCTGCAATTCTTGTTCCTATTATGAGATCATTTCCTTGTAAATCTTGTATCAATTTTAAATCTCCTATGTTATTTAATTAAAAGTCCATTCTATAAATTTTTTTTTCTTAATAGATGTAGCGCATTCATTTAATAATTTTAAAGAAAAATCATCCGGATAATTATTCTTATATAGAACTTTTGTCGGCTGTAAACTTATGATTTTTTTAATGCAAAGACTGCAAGGTTGATGTGTGCAATAAATTTCACATCCTTTCAGACTAATTCCGTGAAATGCTGCTTGCACAATCAAATTTTCTTCGGCGTGAACGGCGTAGCAAAGATGAGGTTGTTCTCCTGAAGGAATATTTAATTGCTTTCGCATACAACCACCTCGATCAATACAATGTTTAATTCCCGTAGGTGCCCCATTATATCCTGTTGCAAGAATTCTTTTGTCCTTAACAGCAATTGCAGCTACTTGTCTTCTTAAACAAGAAGATCGAAGCGATACTACTTCAGTTATCTTGAAAAAATATTCTGCCCATTCGGGTCTATTCATCTTTATCTTCCTTTGATTGAATAACTTCAATCATAATATTAGGGGCGTTTACTATTAGACGATCTTTTAACATCGTCACTGCCTGATATTCAATATCTTTAGAATGATGGACTATAAGAATTGCTCCTTCAGGGATGGGTACTTTGCCTTGGTGTTCAAGATTATCGGTGTTTGTGTCTGGTTTATCCGGAAGCATTCCGGGAAGAGCATTAAGAGATATTAGTTCTTCAATATCGGAATCGTCTAAATCATAACTTACATCATAACTGGCATAATCATCACTCTTGCCGGCAAACATGAGATACCACTCAAAATCCCCGTCAACATTTTCCTCACTGATCCAAGTTCCATCCGGCCATACATAAATTGTTAATGTATCTTTATCAGTCATTATAAGAATCCTTTTGTGTTTGCAAGCCAAAGAGGGATAAGAAATCTAATTTCTTTACCTTTTACAGGCTCATCAATATAATCAGCTATTGAATCAGGAATCCATCCGGTGAGTCCGTCAACGTTAATGAGGCATGATTTATCTCTAACATTCATTACTAATCCGGTGAATTCCAGCATTTGATTACTCATTCGTCATTTCTCCTAATCCTGTATTAATTATTTCTCTGGTAAATTTTCGGCGTTTCTTTTTTACTCTTTTACCGCTTATTTTTCCGGCAATATAAAAAGTTTTTCTCCAATGCCAACGACTATTTTCAAGATCATCCCAATTAGGAGAAGCTCCTCTTTTTGACCCCATCCCCGGATTTATTTTTTCTCGATTCGTATTTCCGATCATGACTAATCCTTTTAATTATTCTTTCATCATTTCCTGGATTATTTTCCAACTCTTATCAAATTCCTCCCCATTGTAAATATCTCTGTATGTTATGTTGTCTTGACGCTCGTAATAATCCAGTATATCAAATAGATACTCATTCAATTTTTTGTCATATATGGATTTTGATCTTTCAAGGAATGCAAGACAGAAGGAAATAACAGTTCCTATATGTGTTTCTCCGTTAACCCAATTAAGAGCATCAGATAATGTTTGAAGATAAATAGTTATTTCTTCTTTATTATCTACAAAGAAGTTTTCATCCTGTTTTCGAATTGCTCTCAATTCAGAATCCACTATCATTTTGATAAATTCAAATCTGGTTTTAAGTCTTCCTGGTTTTAGAGGTTTAACAAGAAAACTCTCCATAGACCTTAGTATACCTAATTCCGCAGTTTTTATAATTAAACTTTTATTAGCCTTCAAATTACTACTCCTTGCATATTATTTTTGACCCAAATTTTTTGATCTTTCTTTGTAAGGTGTTTGCATTTAACTTTTCTGGTGCCAGATAAACCCAAAGAACAAAATTCAAGCTTTGCACAACTCTCTTTTCCGGGTTCATTTTCATGAAGTCTGCCGTGAATGCATTGAGTAAGGCAGTGTTCGCTTTTTTTAGGAACATTACAAATCACTGCTTTGCCTATGTAAGCTTCCAGTCTTTGTTTTTTATTAGATATTTTATTAGGTATTTTATTCATTGGAATCTTTTGACATATCTTTAGTACGCTCAATATTCCAATACTTTGATTTACACGATGGACATAAAGTTGGCTTTTTAGGACTTCTTGGATACCATGTGTGTTGACATCTTAAACATTTTAATTTTTTCATTTTATTCTCTCTAATTATTTACATTATTTGCATACTATCATAAGTAAGAATTGAATGTCAAACTAAAATAAAGTATTATTAAATTACTACAAAATTATTGATTTCTTAGTGTTCATGTGATATATAAGTCTTGTTTTTCATATTTATCTTTGATAGACTTGTTATTGAAAAAGGTGGGAATAGATGCAGCTTTATAAACTGTATCGAAAATTGGCTTTGTTAACCAACTTTTCCACCTCCTTTAAATGACACACCGTAACAAAGGTGAAATATGATTAACAAAAAAAATCAATCCAAAGAAGATCTCTATTTCGAAAGAATTCAAAATAAAAATCACAAAGAAATTCGCTTTGTGGATTCTAATTTTTTCAGAACAAAAAATCCGCTACAAGAATTAAGAAAAGTCGGCAAAGAATTTAATAAAATTGTTGAGTATGAAACAAACGGCATTGAATACTCTGTAATTTTAAAATACGGAATTACAAAAATATCGGCAGATTTTGAATATCAATATATAATGTTTCGAAAGTTTATACGAAATAATGGTATTCCTCATTATGATATTTTACAAGAATTAAAATTATGTGGCGCTTATGCATTAAAGAATTGTATATTTTGGAAAAATGCCACTGGGGAGTTTGCAATGAGACGAAATATATTTGAAGAATTAATTCAAAATAAAAAAGATGAAGAAAAATTAAGCCCGTCTGAATTTATTTTACTAAGTCTCTATAAAGCCTTCTCCTCTACTCCAAATAAAGCTTCAAATGGTTCTGAAGGAGGTATTACAGGTTTGAGTGATATAAGGGCTTCAGAGCTTTTATCCTGTACTTCTAAAACAATTCAACGCAATAGAATAAAGCTTATGAACAAAGGGTTAGTTGAAGAAATCTATTTTGATGGTCGGTTCAGGAAATTAAGAATAAACATTTAACATATATAGTTAGACATCTGTGTCTCTCATAAGTATAGTGTGACACAGATGTCTAACTATAGAAAAGACCTTAGTCTTATGTTAGAAACAATACTATGTATTATTTCAGTATGATTAACATCATACACAACATAAGATTAAGTTCTTATAGACAATTGCATTTTGCAATTGTCTAAAAAAGGCTTTGCTGTTGTTCAAGGGATTTTCAGTATATGAATCAAAATATTGCGAAAAGATTAATTAATCCAAATGAATTTTATTTAAGAAAACACTAATTAATCTTTATTAATTTTAATATACGTCTGAAGCGTATATTAAAAACTCAAACATATAGTTAGACATCTGTGTCCCACTATATGCTTATTAAAGACACAAATGTCTAACTATAAAAAGGGGCTCGTTGTTGTTCAAGGGATTTTCAGTACATGAATAAAATATAACAAAACTTCTTGACGCAAAGATTTTATTTGCGAAAACACTAATTAATCTATTTTAATCTAAATGAATTTTATATAAGATTTAAGATCGTAGTGACTACGATCTTAAAAAAGCACAAACTACGATCTTGAAATATATAAGGTATTGATTTTATTGAATGTAAAATTTTAAGATCGTAGTTTGATAAAAAATTCAAAATCTATATCATCAATTATTTCAAGAGGTTACACGCAATTTTCAAAATTAAAGAGAATTCTTAGTAGAAAAACATATATTCTATGCATATATAAAAGAACTTTTCTGATCAGCTATCACTTCGTTCAGCGTTATGTTATCACATCCCTTTAGCTTACTCAGAATAGTTTCTTACAGCGTTGCAAGCAACGCATTAAAAAAGGGCTTCGCTGTTGTTCAAGGGATTTTCTTGATGAATCGTTTTCTAAGCTGATTTAATAAGCTTTGAATCAATCTGATACTCTGCATTGAATTATCTCTGAATATCATTGTATCATTGCATCATTGCTTAACAGCTTAGAAAACGATAGAGTTAGAGTTGTTAAAGTTGTTAAAGTTGTTTATTCGTTGATATGATTTTTCAATCCCGAAGCAGGTTTAAATTTTACAATCTTTTTTGCTGCAATTTTTATTGCTTTTCCTGTTGCCGGATTTCTTCCCATTCGTTCTGCTCTTTCTGTTACTGTAAATTTTCCGAATCCATAAAAAGTAACATCTTCTCCTTCTTGCAAAGATGTTTTAATTTCCTCCAAGATTGCATCCAGAATGTCTTTTGTTGCAACTTGTGTGAATCCTGTTGTTTCTGCTACATTTTTAATTAGTTCTTTTGACATGGTAATTTCCTTTGTTGGTTATGGGTTATTGATTACTTACCTGTTTTGCACATCATCAAGAGTATCTGTATCTGATCTATCTGGGCGAAGAATTAAGTTTCTGGGAAGATATAAAGAATAAACTCCAGGTTTACTTTTATCCGAAATAAGACCCTCAAATTCAAGGGTAGCTATCATTCCGATTCTTGGTGCCCAGTCTTGCAATCTCTCTTCATCAGTGAACCCGCTTACAGAAACAAAGATCTTTTCATCATCTGAAGCAAGTTGAACTGATCCAAGACAATCTTTGAATCGAGTATCTTTCTTTCCAAATTTCCATCCAACTATTCTTAGCTCAATGTCTGAAATATTTTTTAGTTTAATCATATCATTGGAAGTTGTGTTTTTCCATTTCGCATTAAGATTTTTTATAATAGCTCCTTCTTTGCCCTCATTCCTCATTCTTTTATAAAACTCCCTTGCTTCTTTTAACGAATGTACTTTTTTGGATGTAATAAGAGAGAATAAATCTTTATTTCCCATTTCTTGTACAAATTTTGCGGCTCTAAATAATCTTTTTGAATAACTTATGTTACATGATCCATTCCAAAAATCTTTTACTGGTATAGCATCCCACAATTTAATTATGGTGTGTTTTGCTTTATCACTTGGGGCAGCATTTTGGATCATTTTATTTAGAATACCATTTCCTGTTTTTCTTGGTAAAATTTTACCTTCAATTTTAATTAATAATTCTCCCATAAAAACTGTGTTATAATATTCTTTTGGTAATTTTTTAAAAAAGTCATGTAAATGATCCATTTGATAAACTTCTTTTCCATTTCTTGATCTAAATATAATTTTTCCTTCTTTGTCAATGATGATATTAACAAAACTTCCATCAGCCTTTTCTTGCGCAATTGCCCCTTTGGTAAAGTCAATGTTTGAAATCTTTTTTTCAGTGCTGCATCGAGCATACGGTATTAATTTTAATAGACCTGAATAAGCGGAATTTATCGTTTTTCCGGAAAAGCCAGCTTTCGCATCTTTGTTGACGATTTTTTTTACCACTTCGTAGGTTTCTTTATCCATTGAAGCAAGTCGGCATAATTCGTGTTTGTCAGCATTTGAAGCCCCTTTTTGATTAGATAATTTTTCAAGAAAATTAAATAATTCTGTATTGGATGATTTGCTGGAATACAGACTTGATTGGGAAAGGAATGGGGGAAGCGCATTAATTTTAAAATGATGTTCATCAGAGTACATTAATTCAATAACGTGACGAAAAATTTCATCATTGTGAAGCTTATCAGACAATATTGATATCTTAGCATTAGTTGAGCCTGTATCTTTGATAAGCAGTATGTCAGAGTATATATTTTTAAGAGACATAATTTCTTCCTTTACCCCATATATTGATCTATTATTTGTTTTTTAGTAATCTCCAAAAGAGCAATTATTTCGGAAGCACTCATACCTGCTTGGTTAAATGACCATGAATATTTATCATCATTATCATCAAGTCCTATAACTATGAGTTTTTTACATTCTTTGAATGCCCCTCTTTTTCTGATATCATTTTCAAGGCAATCTCTTAGACATTCTTCGGGAGAAATTAAAGTTGCATCATTTTTTAGATACCCTATACTTGTTATTTTGCTCATTTTAAATTTCCTTTATTTAGTTTTATTGTTCTTTTAAAATGGAAGATTATCTACTATCGGAAATTTTAAACAGTCGGCCGTACTGAGCATATCTAAAGTATGGATGAATAAAACAATTGGGGGATAATCATCAAATCGGAATATTTCACCTTTTGGAATGCTCTTGCTCCACTGACCAGAGTGGTACCTTACTCCTATAATCATCATCTCCATTTCAGCCTCAGAAAAATGTTTCAGCAAGGCATTTCTATTTTTCTCCAATAAATCAGCCATGCCCCGATCATGATAATTGTATGTGTGTGGTGTATTTCCCTTCTTGCCGTATTTCATACAGTCGTGTAATACAACAGACATGAAATAAATATCATTTTGGGTTGAAACTAATTCTCCTCCAAACATACGAATGATTTTAGATGCAGAAAATAACATCTCAAATACATGGTGAGCATTAGAAGGAATTGAACCGTCTTCTTTCTTATGATATTTACCAGATGATGAAGTAGGTCTATCCCAAATGTCTACCATCTTTCCTTCAATAAACATTAAGAGTTCAAACCCTTTCGGGGTCATACTTTCTTTAGCTAAATCAATAATTGCCTCTGTATAGTTCATTTATACGTCCCCCAAATCTAAATCAATATACTTAACATCATTTAATGGGTAGCATCTAAGAATTTTTCCATAGTAAAAACTAATAACTCTTTCATGTTCCCCAAAAGGACAATCAGGAAGTTTTTTATTTTCAAATATTTCCCCAGCCTTCATCACAATTGTTGCGGTTTGCTCTTTTGCCATTTTACTTCTCCTTGTTAAGTGATTACTTTTTAAATTCCGGGGTTATCCCGAACTCTGCAAATAGAGTTTCTAATCCTGCCGTAAGAGTTTTGTCCTTATCTTTTACAACTCCTCTCTTGGTAGTTTTCTGTTTATAAATCAAGACTTCTGGTATTTTCTTCTTTGGATATTTCTCTTTGAATGCTTTAATTACTTTGTTGATACTGGTCTTTTTGAGTTTCTTGACTTTTGGTTTTTCCGCAGGGTGCAGATAGTTCAAATTTGTCATAGGGGGGTTTTCAATAAAATCAGCAAGATTGCGTAAAAATTCAGGTAATGTAATGTCCGTTTTATGCAGACCAGTTCTTATGAATGAATTGGTAATTTTTCCTTCTACTACATTTGCAGATCTATGAATTACGCCTCTAATTATTCCGGCTTCGTCAAGTTTTCCAAGATTATTTGCATTATTCGTGTGATTGTGATCCACAACCATATCAGTAGTATCATATTTTATTTTTAATATCGGGCAAATTTCATTTTGGTTTTTATGAAAGTGCTTCCTAATCTTTGCTAATTCATTCTGTTTGATTTGTCTCAGTTTTCTGATCTTCGGGGGATCAATACCAAGTTCCCCGCCATGCCCATTAATACACACATCTCCAGAAAAAGTTTCAAATTGAGGCTTTTTGCATATTGGACACAATAGTCCATTATATTTCTTCTTTGCTACCATGATTAATTTCGGTCATGTTTAAATCTAATATTATTGGCAGAACAAATTTCTTCCAGAAATTTACTTAGTGGTTTGTCCATGTGATCTTTTATAACACTTACACTTTCGCCTGCCTTTTGTACTGCTTCAGCAAGATTAAGATAAGTTTCAATTATCTTGTCAACCTTATGTTCTCTAAATTTCTTTGTTGGTTTTTTACACCTGCCTTCTTTGATAGATCTTTTTTGATAACATGTGCAGCATACCTGTAAATCATGGTCAATAATACGTGTTGCTATTTTACTACACCCAGGGATATCGCATTCGTTCACCTTTGTAACCATTGTATTCTCCTTTTTGTGAGGAGGGACAGGGCAGGGATGTAGAAAATTAAAAAAAGACATCCCAATCGGCCGATCCGAACCTGTCCCAAACTTTTAATCTTTTAAATCAAATACCTTGTTAATGTTTTGTGCAAGAACTTTAATTTCTTTTCCGGTGGGTGTCAATCTGATGCGAACATAATTGTGACGTTTGGTAGATTTAAAAGTCTTCCAACTCCCATCACCCATTCCCTGTTTTATGATAGATCCGTCAAAACAAAACCCGAACCCTACAATCCATCCTGTAGTAAACCCTATTTTAGGAGTGAATTGTGCTGTTTTCCATTTAACAGGAACTACTTCAGGATAACCCATAACATTAGAATAGAAAAGATCTGAAATTGTTTTTTCTTTGATTTGTTTCCTGCTGTATGTTCTATGAAATTCACCTTTAACGAATCTACACAATTTGCCCATGAAAGGAATCATATCTTTCTGTTTAGGGTGTTTCATATATTCACCGCATCACTGCCCCATATATTTCTTTTTTCCTTACTCTTGAATGACTTTCCAGTTTTAGTGTACTTTACTCCATAATAAACAGCTTCAGGATAGTCTCTCGAAAAACCATAAGCAACGGCGATTTTTTCAACTTTTATGGTACCAAGATGATCTTTTACAAAATCACCTATTTCTACTGAGGTATTGCTGAGAACGAATTCCTTGTCAAGATTGTATTGCTTTTTTTCAGCTTCTTTTCTGAGTTCTGTTTTTTTATTTAAATACTCTTCTTTTAGCATTATAGAGTCTCCTTAATAATCGTTCATCGGAAAATATGATATAGACTAAAACTTATCTTGATTGTTCATAATCATCTTTTAATCGTTTAAATTCTTTGTTTAAGAGCATTTTAAACTTTTTTAGTATCAGTGTATCAATTAAAATTCTATCAGTCTTAATCAGTCAATTCAACGACTTCAGATTTCAGTTTTTTCATTAAATCTTTGGTTGATCCAATGATACTACTTATTTTTCTAACGTGGTTTGAAAGTTTTAGAAATCTTGTTTCCAATGCTTCAAAAGTTTCAATATTTTCAGAGGATAGTTCGTTTAGAATAAGATCAGAAAAAAGTTTTTTAAAAAGTATTTCTAATGAAGGATAATATTTACTATTTACTTCATATGGTTCCCCTTTGTTTTTACCCTTTTCTGAAATTTTTAAATCAAATATGATAAACTGCCGTTCATCGGCTCGAAGATATACATTCTTGTAAAGTTTAATCATTTACTTTTCCTTTATTTTAATTTTAAAATTTGTTTCCATGGATGTATATTCTCAATTATTGCCTCGAATCGGTATTCTATGCATAGCTTTATAAAATTACGTAAGCTTGTATGATCAGGACGAATTACATAATCAGGAGTGCCTTTGAATGGTAGAATCACAAGAGCTTTGTTCCTGTTGATGATATCTTTGCCGGCACGACTTTCAATTGCTTTATAAGCCTGGGTAGTAGGCTTCATTTTGCCTGTAATATAATTCAATGCACCTTTTTCGGCAACATGCATTTGCTTTTTTGTAGGGTCTGTTTTTGGTATTTCAACACCTTTGACATTATCGGAGGAACAACCACCAATTGCCTTAACTCTTTTCCACATTTTTGGTTCAATATTAAACTCGCTTTTGAAATCTGTAATGGTGTAGTAATTGTTTGTTTTGGGATTCAGGACACATACGTTATTGGTAAGAAGTTGATACATGTCATGATCGGTAGAGCATATAATTATTTGGGCATTTGGATATTTTTTGCAAATTACACCAATGGAATCATCAGCCTCAAATCCTTCTGAGCCGAATAGATTTCTATATCCTATTGTTGGAAGAATATAATCAATTATTTCTTTAAATTGAGGCCTTGCTAATTCATCTAATTCAATTTGTTTTTGAGTTCTATTTTGTCCCCGTTTCTCTTTGTACAGACTATACATATCTTTTCTTTTAGATGAATGGCTATCAAGGGCAAAGACAATAGAGTTCGCTCTTGTTTTCTTTAGAAGAAAATTTAATTTGAGAAGGAATCCGTAAATTAAGAACGTTTCTTTATCTTTTTCTGTTAATCTATTTTTGCCTAAAGAAAATTTGATAACATGGCCCACTGACAAAAAATCAATAATGAGAATTCTATTCATAATTTATTCCTGTAAAGGGGGCTACAAAAAGCCCCCTAAGATTAAAAATTAAATCAGATGCTCAAGGGATCAATCATCCTCCCATTCCTCATCAGACCATTCCTCATCGCTGTCATCGTCTGCATCTTCTTCCTCAAATAATTCATCAATGACAGCAGTTCGGAGATCGTTGATTTTTTTGAATTTTTTGGGATCAAGTTCCAGTTCTTCATCGGTGATCAATTCAATGAGTTCGTTCCTTTTCATCTTTTTGATATCATCTTCAGTGATGTCCTCTTCATCATCAGCTTCATCATCAGCTTCATCATCAGCTTCATCATCATCAGCTTCATCATCATCTTCATCAGAAGCTTCATCAGCTTCATCTTCAGCTTCATCAGCTTCATCAGCTTCATCAGATCCGGCAAGACGATCAAATAGTTCGTCCAGTTTTGGTTCCAGAACTTCATAGATCTCATCAATCATTTCCGGTACATCTACACTATCTTTGATATTTTCAGAAAGTGTCAGAGCAACTTTCTCTTTGCCAAAATCGGAAGAAATGCCCACTGATACAGTCAACCTTCTATCTTTCAAGAATACTGCTTCGATTGTTTTCTTTGTTGCAACTTCAGTCTTTTTTGTTCCTGTTTTTTTACGAATAGCCATTTTTGAATCTCCTTAAAAATTATTAATATTTTCGCTTCCTGTTGGATCTCAATTTTTCAATTACATTGTCATATGTTATTTGACACAGAGCAAATAATTCATCTTCCAGATTATTGTCTTCAATATGCATAACCAATTTGGACAGTGTCATTTTTTCAGCGAAATTTTTACTATTTATCGCTGCTTTTGTTCCTGACCAATTTCCTTCATCAACCATGAAAATGATACATGAAGTTATATTATCAATACCATAATCAAATTGAATGGGAAATGTTGCCTCTCCGTGTCTGCCTGTTAATTTGTTCTTTGTAATCTTGGCTTGAACATTAGTCGTTATTGTTCGTTTGCCTTTTTTCTCTTTTTTCTGACAGGCTAACCAAATCTCATGTGCTGCATAAAATTTAAGAGCTTTGCCGCCTGATCTTACCTTCGGAGTAAATCTTGCCCCAAATCCAATGTTATCTCTTGTTTGTGAAATAATAATAAGCATAGAACCATGTTCACAATGATCAGATAAATCTTGAGTTCTTTGAGAAAACATAGCTGAAGCCATTTTAGCTTTTCCATCTCCATAACTTCCAGTTGTTTCATTTCCTTTTTCTCTTTTTCTTCTGTTCTCTTTATCTTTATCAACTGCTGCTTCTGATGTTAATGCATCAAATGAATCCAGAACATATATGAAAGGTTTATCCCCTTCTAATGATCTTGCCAGATTATCATTTAAATCCTCAATAGTTTTTGAACGAATATCCAATTCAATCCTGTCACTAACTTTTTTACCAAAAAGATAAGTAAGATCAAATTCATTAGCTGCTTCAACATCATCGAAAATGAATCTAAAATCATCAAATCTTGATTTTAATGAACATTCAGCAAAAACAGTCAGAGCAAACAAGGTTTTGCCTGCGTGAGAATCTCCGATTAAATTTACCAGTTTACCGAGTTTGAATGCACCTTCAATCCTTCCTGAACATTCAAGATTAAACGTTGTTGATCCTGTGGGGACTAAGATCAAAGGATCAACTGTTTTAGTTCTTTCGATAACTGCATAATCTTCTACATTCTTAGCAAACTGATCTGTAATTTTTTTAGTCTTACTTATCCTTTTAAGTTTGCCCATGATATTTACCTTTTACGGGTTCTTTTTCTTTTGAGTTTTTTCTCATCTGAAGGTTTGCGATCAGTTGTCCGTTTTCTTTTTTTCTTTTTGTCATTGGAACCAAAATCGCTGTCATCAATATCTTCATCTTCATTTTCATCTTCCCAGGGATCTTTTTCATCAGGCTCTGGTTCATCAAGAAGCTTCATTTTTTTCAGAGTGCCCCGAAATTCTTTTTCAATTTCTTCATAGTCTGGATGCATATTGATTACACTGTCCAGCGGGAAAGTCATATCGAGAATCTTATCGGGAATAGGAGATTCTCTTTCAATTAAACGATGACCAATGTGTGTAGTGTTTGTCATGCCTGCGCCTTTACGTTCCCAGGCAAGAGATCTTCCTGAATCTGGATCGGAGAATTTAACGTATCCTCCTCCCTTGGGTAATTTTGATATGGCTTCAATGTTTGCTTCCATAAAATAGTGAGAAGCCTCATGAATTTGAATGCCCTTTTTTTCTTCCTCCCTGCTATCATGAACCCACAGAAAGTAAACAACCCGATGTTTTGCAACGAGATTTTTCCAATCTTCTTTTTCAAGTTTGTTTGCTTTCATAAATTCACAGATCGGACAAGGAAGACCAAAGTTTTCATATGGACAAACATACGGTTTAAGCATTTCTCCTACATTCGTATGAACGAATAAATCCATAATATAATCTAACTTACCTTCAGGAGTTACCGGCTGTAGACGTTCATCTAACGGCATATCTGGTCCTGCTTCAAAGGGGATTATATCAACAATATGCTCACCCTCTTTGCAAAACCAAAAATTTATTCCTTCAGGAACTTTATCCTTTAAGAATATTGTGGGAAATCTCCCGCCTCCAGTAGATTTGGTACCTGTATTGTGCCTATTACCAAGACTTTTAGCGCCCTTGTTTTTTGCCATACGATCACGGAACCCCATACGTAATTCTCCTATTTAATTGTTAACCTTAATTGGGACAATGCCCTTAATTGATTTTATTTTCGTCTTTTTCTCTTTTTGGTTGTTTTATTTAATGATTTTTTCTGTGCCAGATAAGCTCCTTTTTGTTTTAAATTATCAATATCTCTTTGCGTATTTCTTGGCTCTGCATAAAATCCACCGATTTTTAAAGATGTAAGATTCCCAAGAGCTAATTTTCTATGCTCAAATGCAACCTTTACACCCAATAATAAATTAGCATCTTTGGAAGCATTGATGAATTTTAATTCTGCATCTTTATATTTTTTTGATTTGGCAATATACTCTTTGATGGCAGGTTCAGTAGGCTTTGAATCAAAATATTTTTTCCAATCTTTTTTGATAGTTGAGTACATTTGAGCATAGACAAGATCTGTTTTTGCTTTCATCATATCTTTTTCATGAACTGCTTCAGCATGTTGTTCTGCGTAATACAAAAAATGAGAAGCTTGCTCAATCCATTCATTTACCAGATCAAACTCATTGATTTTAATGTCAGAATTATAATCTCTTATATGCATTATTCTTCTCCGGCTCCAAAGATAGATTCGTAGCAGGCCATTGTCAGCCCTGCTTTTCCACTATCAAAGAAGTTTTCTTTAAATGGCTGCATAATAAAAAATGTATCATCCCCGCCATTATTTAACAATACCGAGTTAAAATATCCAAGAATTGGTCTACGGGCAGATTCACCATCACCTTTGAATTCCTTGAGAAGTTTTTTTACTTTAGCCCATTTTGTTTTGGGGGGCATATTATATGATATAAGCGTTCGGCAGATATCAATAATCTCAGACTCTCCTGTTCCCACTGATTTTAAAGTATTCAGTGCCCTTTCAACGTCATCCATGTCAATTACTTGATCCAGAAGTTTTAATGCTATTCCAGCAGATCCATCAGAAAGTTCAATTATTTTATCTCTAACTGCTGGAGTAATTGATTCTCTTTTTTCTTTCTTTAGAATCATTCTCATAAGTTTGTGAAGATCCGCATCTTTCAGAGATTCAAGTTCGTATGAATGACAACGCCTTTTTAGAGTTGGTTTAAGTACTTCTGGATTTGTCGTACATAAAATCCAATGCATATAGGAGGGAGGTTCTTCAAGGGATTTAAGGAGTGCTTCTTGGGCAGTCTTGGTTAACATATGGCAATTATGCACCATATTTCCATTTGCAATATATGAATGATTTGTTTTTATCTGCAAATCATAAAATTTTACAAAGCCCTGATTTCTTTCTTTATCTCCAATAATACTTGAGAAAGATTCATCATTATCTCCTCGTTTGTAAATTTCAACACCACACACCCTTTGAATTCCTTGTAATTTATCTTGTTCACTATATTTTACAAGACGTATTTTTGTCAAGTCTTTTGCTTTAATCCATTTTTTATTGTTATAATATTCATGATCTTCTGAACAAAATGTGTGAGTTCCATCAGATTTATTTACTTTTACAACTCTGTTTAACGCAACTTTATTTATGAAGATTTTTTCAACTTCATCAGTTCCGTTTAAATTATTAACAATATCGCCAATGTTAATATTATCTATTCTTATATTCCCATTATTAGTAAGAACTGACGTATCAGCGGAGAAGCATTCATCGAGAAGAAATACTTTTCTATCGCCGTAAGGAGTAAATTTCATATCATTTATAAGTTTTCTTATACCGTCTATACCCCTATCATCTGCGGCATTTAATTCTTTCCAGTCAACATCTTTGCATTTCAAAGTACTTTTAACAATACGGGCAAGGGTTGTTTTCCCAGTACCTCCAGGACCAGTGAACAGGAATGCGCTTGGTGGATTTTCTCTTTTCAGTAATGTTTGCAAACTGGATACCACATCTTTATTTCCAACGAATGTTTTGAATGATTTTGGCCTATACTGTGTCTGGAGACTCAATTATTTTTCCTCCTCATTATTATAACCTACGCAAGTAATGGCTTCATTTTGTGGGGCAATGCAAGTCATTTGAAAAAAGTCACACCATTTATTATTCTGATGATCACATTTATTTGTCGGGAGATTTCTTTTAGTCTGCCAGTCAAGCAATAGATTTCCGATAAATCTTGATCTGGAAATACCAACTTCATCAGCATCACTTTGTAGATCGGTTACTAATTTATCCGGTATGGTAATTGATATTGTTTTGCTCATCATCTGATCACCTATTTAATATTTATTTTATATTTTCATTATATTTGATATTAATGATAATGTCAATAAAAATATTAAGATATTAATGATAAATTCAGAAGTAATTAAGAAGTACTTCTATATTTTATTTTCTTTAATTTGTTCAAGACTGTACTCTGTCATCTGACCAAAATTAC
>JAOZUV010000163.1 GCA_029938505.1 Bacteroidales bacterium
TGTCAATTATAGAACAAAGAATTAGTAAGAACAAAGCGGTTTTTGACGCTGATGAACCCACTGAAGGACACTTCGATAGGTTTCAGTCTAAGCTTCAAGAACTTCATCCGGAAACCAAAAAAGTTTCTGGTAGACGGTTCATGCCTATTTTGATGAAGGTAGCTGCAGTGGCATTGATTCTTTTAACAACTTCATCCATTTTGTTTAATGTTCCATCTATTTTTCAAAAAAAGATTTCGGATAACTTAAATAGTGAGCTCTTTGAAATGGATCAATATTATGCATCATTAAATCAAAAAAAATATCAAGAAATTGAAAGCATTACAGTGGATGATCAGGACATGAAAGTGATGAAAGACAAAGCCATGCATAAAGTGAATCGTCTGCAAGATAATACAGTAAAATTAACAGAAGAATATGAGGAAGCGAATAAAGATGAACGAGTTTATAGTGCTTTAGTTAGTAATTATCGGATGTTATCCTCAGCATTAGATAAAGTTATTGATAGCATGAATGAGGTGAAATATAAAAAGACTTTGAATTAAATATTAAGGATTATGAAAAGGAAATTATTAGTAGGTATAACGTTAGTTTTTAGTGTTTTTGCACTTAATGTATACGCTAGTCCAGAGGATGAGATTCTTGAGAAAGAATATCAAGAGAATTTTCAGGTAAATGAAAATGCTAAGTTGGTTGTTGAAAACAAATTTGGAGATGTTTTTTTGACAAGCTGGGATAAAAATGAAATAAAAATTGATGTTATTGTTACTGTAGAATCAAATTCAATTAGTTCAAAAATATCACGGTTTTTTGAGGATATTGAAATTAAGATAAATGGGAATGAGAATTTGGTAGAAGCCATCACAGATATGCCTTCTTTTAAATCTACCGGGAAAATAGATATTAGTATTGATTATCATATCAGTCTACCCAAAACTGTTCATCTTGATATTGATCAAGAATATGGTAATGTAGTATTGAATAATAATTGGACTGGTCCAACAAAATTTGAGCTTAAATATGGAAGCCTTCAAGTTCGGAATCTGAATAGTCGGAATAATTTTATCGATATGCAGTTTGGTGAACTCTTCGCTGAAGATGTTGCACATTCACGGATTAATATTGCTTATTCTGAGGCTTTTATCGAAAGTGTAAGTCAATTAGAATTGAAATCGTCTTATGGTGAGGTTGAGTTGGGAGTTGTAGGTAGTTTGGATCTTAAAACTGCTTTTGACGAAATAGAAATAAAGGAAGTAGCAGATTTATATGCCAGATCAGACTACAGTGAAATTGATATTGAAAAGCTTAAAAATTCTTTGGAAGTTGATTTAGATTTTGGTGAAATTTCTGTTGATTATGTAGCTCAAAGATTTAAATTTATTAAAATAGATAGTGATAATGCTAGTGTTGATATTGAAATGGACGAATCAGCTTCGTATGAGTTTGAAGTAGTGACACGTTATGGTGATTTTTATATTGATAATGAGCGATCATTTTCAAAAGAAAAAATCTCATTTAGTTCGTATAGATATATTGGTAAAGTTGGGTCATCTATAAATGCTGGTGAGATTATTATCGATTCAAGTTATGCAAGTATTGAATTAAAATAAATATAAATATTAAAAATTGAAATTATGAAATCATTATTAAAATTAGGATTACTTAGCTTAGTGATCGTTGTATTCTCTTCAACTTCTATTTATGCTGAAAGAGGAGTTCGCGGAAATGGTGACGTGGAAAAAGAAACCAGAAATATTAACTCATTTGATGCAATTGATATTAGCAGTGCATTCGAAGTTGAGCTTACGCAATCAGGAAGTGAATCGTTGGTTATTGAAGCTGATGAAAACATTTTAGAGCATATTTATACTGAAGTTGTGGGTGGTACATTAAAAATTTACACCAAAGGTAATATTCGCAATATAAACACCATGAAAGCTTATATCAGTTTCAAGATGATTGAAGAATTAGAATTAAGTGGTGCTTGTGAAGTTAAAGGGATGAACAAAATGAAGTTTAATGATTTTGTTATTGATGCCAGTGGTGCATGTGAGGTTAATTTGAATTTAACTGCACGTAAAATGAGTCTTGATTTGAGTGGAGCTACTGAAATTTATTTAGTTGGTTTTGCTGATGAATTTATCATTGATATTTCGGGAGCTTCCGAAATTAAAGCCTTAGATTTTGAAGTAAAAAATTGTGAAGTAGATGCTTCAGGTGCAAGTTCCATTAAAATCTTTGCTACAGAAAATATTGAAATTGAAGCTTCTGGTGCAACCACCGTTCGCTATAAAGGAAAGCCTTCTGTTGATATTGATACTTCTGGTGCTTCAAGTGTGAGAAGATATTAATAAAAATAATTAATTAAAAAGGGGTGTCACTTTAAAGTGACACCCCTTTTTTTAAGCAATCATCTCTTCAAATTCAATTTCACTAATAATTGGAATGTTTAATTTTTCAGCTTTGGCTAGTTTGCTTGGTCCCATGTTCTCTCCAGCTAAAACATAATCGGTTTTTTTACTGATTGAACTCACATTTTTGCCTCCATGTTTTTCGATCAGGTTTTTTATTTCATCTCGGGAATGATTTTGAAATACTCCGCTTACCACAAATGATTTTTCAATGAGCTTATCAGATAAATTTTTCATTTCTGATTCTTGTAAACTTAATTGCAAACCACTTAAATGAAGCTTTTTTATAAACTCAATATTTCTATTATGCGAGAAAAAATCGATGATTGATTGTGCTATTTTATCCCCTATTTCATCCACTGAAATCAATTCCTCAAAATCAGCCAGTATTAATTTTTCCATCGTTTTAAAATGGGAAGTTAATTTTTTTGCAACAGTCTCACCAACATAGCGAATCCCTGCAGCAAATAAAACCCTTTCAAAACCTATGTTTTTTGATTCTTCTATTCCTTTTAAGATGTTCTCAACAGTTTTTTCTTTGAAGCTTAATTTGCGTTCTTTTTTTCCATCTAAGCTAGGTAATATTTTTTCTAAACCAATTAGATTTTGATATTCCAAATTGTATAAATCGGCTGCATCTTTTACTAAACCTTTATCAAATAAAAGCTCAATTTTTCCTTCACCTAAACTATCAATATTCATCGCTTTGCGACTAATAAAATGTTCAATTCTTCCTTTAATTTGTGGTGGACAACTGAATTCATTTGGACAATAATGATTTGCCTCACCCTCTTTACGGATGAGAGGAGTGTTGCATTCAGGACAGTGTTTAATATATTCGACAGCAACAGAATCAGCTTTGCGTTTTGTTAAATTAACACCAACAATCTTTGGAATAATTTCTCCTCCTTTTTCAACAAAAACTGTATCATCTTGCCTAACATCTAATTTTATTATGATGTCGGAATTATGTAAAGATGCACGTTTTACTGTAGTGCCTGCTAATAAAACAGGTTCTAGATTTGCAACAGGTGTAATGGAACCTGTGCGTCCTACTTGATAACTAATTGAGTTTAATATAGTGGACGCTTGTTCTGCCTTAAATTTATAAGAAATAGCCCATCGGGGCAATTTTGCAGTAAAACCTAAAATTTCTTGATCTGTTGATGCATTCACTTTAATGACGATCCCATCAATATCAAAAGGAAGTTGATTCCTGTTTTCATCCCATTTATGGATAAATTCTAGAATTTCATCAATTGTGGTACATAATTTAATATGATTTGAAATTTTGAATCCCCAGTTTTTAGCTTCCTGTAAATTTTTAAAATGCGTTTTATGTGGAAGATTTTCTCCATGCAGAATATATAAAAAACAATCAAGTGGGCGTTTTGCCACTTCAGATGAATCTTGTGTTTTTAATGTTCCTGAGGCGGCATTTCGGGGATTTGCAAAGGCTTGCTCATTATTTGCTAAACGATCCTCATTTAAGCTGTAAAACCCTTTATGGGGATAAAAAATTTCGCCTCTAATCTCAAAATTATCTGGGTAATTTCCTTTGAGTTTAAGAGGAATGCTTTTGATCGTTTTAACATTAGCTGTAACATCATCGCCTTGAATTCCATCACCTCTTGTAACTGCTTTTACTAAAATCCCATTTGTATAGCTTAGACCAATCGCCACCCCATCAAATTTTAATTCACAAACATATTCAAACGGATGCTCAATGATTTTACGGATGCGATTATCAAAATCAATAATTTCTTCTTCAGAGTAGGTATTTCCCAGAGAGAGCATAGGGTATTTATGTTTCACCTGAATGAATTCTTTTGTTATGGTGCCACCTACACGCTGACTTGGAGATTGTTCAGATAGGAATTCAGGAAATTGTTTTTCAAGTTTGATTAGTTCTTTCAGAAGCATATCAAACTCATAATCGCCAATACTTGGTTGAGATAAAACGTAATAATTATGATTGTACTTTTCAATTTCCTTGGATAGGAATTTTATTCTATTCAGAGTTTCTTCTTTCGTCATTTTTATATGCTTGTTAATACAAATATAGCATAAAAAAACCCCGATTCCGAGGTGAACGGAACGGGGTTTTGAATTAAATAAATTTATGTTATCTGGAAATAATTTTTTTCCAATTTACTTCGCGTGGATTGATACACATTACTGGAATTTGTGGGGTGTTAAAAATGATATCTTCATCATAACTGCCGAAGATAAAACTTAAGCCTTTTGAAGGATTAGTCATAATCATGATCAATTCGGAGTTAATCGATGTTGCATAATCTACAACTTGCTTTTCGAAACTAGAAGATTTATCTGCTTTTTTAACATCAAAGTCAATTCCTGCTTCTGAAAAATGATTGGTGATCATTTCAACAGCTTTATCAATGGATTCGCCAGTTAATTGATAGATATGAATTTTTGCTTTAAATTCTTTAGCAATATAAGCGGCCCATTTTGTTTTTTCCCAAGGTCCAAAATCACTGGTTATTGGTAGAATAATGTCTTTAAAATTATCGAAAGCTCTTTTTTGTACAACAATTACAGGAACTTCTGAACTAGTGATAACTTTTGAAGCAAAGCTCCCTGTTAATTTTTGCATCCCAACTTTACCGTGAGTACCCATATAAATGAGATTTGCACCTAGGTCTTTGGCCACTTCACCGATAGTAGAAAAAATACTACCATTTTTAGTTAAGGTGTCAACTTCAATTCCAAAACCTTCTTTAGCTTCTTTTGCTAAAAAGTCTAACTTTTGTTTAGCAGTACCATCATCTGTTTTTTCGGTAATGTGTAGCAAACACATTTTATAATTTAAATGTTTTGCAGCCTTTGATGCAAGATTAATTGCATTATTCCCAACTTCTGTGAAATCAGTAGGTACTAATAAAATATTGTTCATCTTTGTTTCCATGTATGATCGAA
>JAOZUV010000164.1 GCA_029938505.1 Bacteroidales bacterium
GAGATTTTCGCTCTGCATATAATTTTATTAAATCCTTAGCAATATCCTTAACCCGCTGCTTAGTTTTGCTTTTTAATTTGCTCCAGGCATTGGTGCCCAATTTGTTTAACACAGGCACAGTACCATCTTTCCCCGAAAATTTTGCAATGCGATGTAGTGAGTGAATACTGATATAAAGCAAGTCATTATTTTTATAAATCAAACGAATGGCTTCTTGCTCTCTACCATTATTCTCTATTTTTTCCAGTCCATCAAAACGCCCAATCCCATGATCAACATGAGTGACATAATCACCCGGTTGTAGGTCGTATAAATCTTTCAGCGTTAATGCTTCTTTACTTTTATATCCCGATTTTAAATGAAATTTATGATAGCGCTCAAATAATTGATGATCGGTAAAACAGGCCAGTTTTAAATCTTGATCAACAAATCCTTCATGGAGAGAAAGAATAACCGATTGAAATTCTATTTTATCCTCCTCCGGACGAGCAGCCTGAATATCTTCAAATATAGTAAACAAGCGATCAATTTGTCGGGGATTATCAGAAAGAATAATATTTTGAATCCCAGCTTTTGCATTGCTTTGAAACTCGCTTATCAGCAGATCAAAATTTTTATTGAAAGAAGGTTGCGGACGGGTTTTGAATTCAAAACACTTGGCTTCTTTAAAAAATACTCGACTCCCATATTCTAGTGTATTGAAATTCACCAAATTTTCAAAAAAATTATTGGACTGGATAAATAGTTCCTCAGGTTTTAAATGACTAATCTCTCCTCCTAAATTTACAAAAGTTTCTTCTGCTTTTTTAAACTCTTGATCCAAACGTTCACCCGTAAAAATTACATTTTCAATCCAAACATTGCTATTCTTTGGCAAATAATCCAAAAAAGATTCGCGTGTTTCGGTAATCATCCGATCCTGCACATTAGGAACAATTGAGATCCGAGTTAATTTTTCGAGCGACAATTGCGTCGCCGGATCAAAAGTTCGGATTGAATCCACCTCATCCCCAAAAAATTCAATTCGATATGGATTGTCATCAGAATATGAAAATACATCAATGAGGCCTCCACGAACGGCAAACTGACCAGGTTCAATCACAAAATCTACCCGTTCAAAATCGTATTCCATAAACACATCAATGGCAAAATCAATAGAAATTTGCTCCCCAATTCTGATTTTTAAGGTGTTTTTTGCGAGGTATTTTTTGGTCACCACTTTTTCCGACAGGGCTTCGGGATAGCTTACAATAGCTGTTTTTCGGGTAGTGTTTCCAATTCGATCCAAAACTTCAGTACGCAATTGCAAACTAGTACTATCCGTATTCTCAATCTCATAGAGTCGTTTGTAGGAAGTAGGAAAAAAAAGAATTTTTTTACGGACAACATTCTCGCCACGTTCACCAAAAATATTTTCTAAATCATTGGCAAAATAGGCTGCAGTTTCTTTATCAGGCAGAACGAATAAATTCACTTCTGACAATTCCTGAATCATATTTGCAGCTACCATTGAAAAGGAAGAACCAATCAATCCCTTCAATTGAATTCTAGCGATATCATCCGACTGTAGTGATTCTTTTAATCGGAGACTTCGGTTATCCTGTTTGTATTTTTCGAGTAATTCCTTTAAGTCCAAGGCTGCTTGTTTTATAAAGTCGAGCAAAAGTACAAAAATTCATGGGTTTGTAACTTGAGAAGTTAGATCGTCATGCTGAATTTATTTCAGTATCTCTATATTTAACAAGATCCTGAGACAAGTTCAGGGTGATCAACAAAAAAACACAGACTGAATAATATTATTTTATAAGTTTGTAATACAAAATGGAGACTGAGCAAAGTCGAACGCTTATATTTCGATTCCGCTCAATATTCCTACAAAACATTAAAAAATAAAAGTCATATAATGAAAAATGCGATAGCTATTCTTTGTGGTGGTGGACCTGCACCAGGCATCAACACGGTAATTAGTTCTGTTTCGAAAGTATTTTTAAAAGACGGTTATCGTATAATCGGTTTGAACGAAGGTTATAAAAGTCTGTTTACTGAACATCCTCAAATACATGATATTGATTTCGCTTTCGCGGATGATATTTTAAAAAAAGGAGGTTCGGCTTTACAGATGAGTCGCCACAAGCCTAAAGATGCAGAATTTACTACTGATTTTTTTGTAAAAAATAATGTGAAATTATTGGTGACAATTGGAGGGGATGACACAGCCTCAACTGCCAATCGTATTTCAAAATATTTAAATGAAAATGGGCTAGAAGTCCAAAATATACATGTACCCAAAACCATTGATAACGATTTGCCTCTCCCTGAGGGAAGTCCAACTTTTGGCTACCAAACAGCCAAGGAAGAAGGAGCCAGAATTGCATCAACAGTTTATGAAGATGCCCGAACAAGTGGCAATTGGTTTATGATTTCGGCCATGGGTCGCGAGGCCGGGCATTTGGCTTTTGGGATTGGTGCTGCTTGCCATTTTCCAATGATCATCATCCCTGAGATGTTTACACATACGGAGGTGACTTTCGAGGCCATCACTAATTTGGTGATTTCTGCCATGATTAAACGAAAGCTTATGGGTATAGATTTTGGTGCTGCCATTGTTAGCGAAGGTGTTTTCCATTTTATGAGTAATGAAGAAATCAAATCCAGTGATATCAATTTCTCTTACGATGATCACGGTCATCCCGAATTAGGAAATGTAAGCAAAGCTCATATTTTTAATACACTCATACAACGCAAACTGAAGGAATTAAAAATTGATATTAAATGCCGTCCCGTGGAGTTGGGTTACGAAATCCGCTGTGTACGCCCTATTGCTTTCGATTTGATGTATTGCTCCTTATTAGGAATGGGTGTTAAACAATTATTTGAAGAAGGTAAAACCGCATGTATGGTTACGGCTGATCCTAAAGGTGATATTGCCCCACTTTATTTAAAAGATGTGGAAGACGAGAACGGGAAAATAAAACCGCGCTTGGTAAATATGAATACCCAAAAAGCCAAATTGGTGTTTGAACAAGGCCTGCAATATTTGGATGAAAAAGATTATGAAGCTGCCAAAGGGTATGTTAACAATCCTAAAGCATACGATTTTAAGAAAATCTTGAAGTGGTAATGTACTTTTAACTTATAATGAAAGGCTCACGAAAGTGGGTCTTTTTTTTTATTATCATTCAACCAAATGTTTTATTTTAGAACATTTAATTGTTTTATTTTAAATCTTTTGTACTTTTGTGATATATTAATCAGAAAAATGAAAACAATAACACAAAAAGAAATTGGACAAAGAATAGCAGTGTTAAGAAAAAACAAAGGCTATTCTCAGGGTGAATTAGCTAAGATGCTTAATATATCACGCCCTTCGCTTACTCAAATAGAGCTAGGTAAGCGAAACCTTTCAGTAATTGAATTAAAAGAAGCAGCTGATATTTTTTCTGTATCAATTGATAAGCTTTTAGCACCTGAATTCAATATCTCTGAAGCAATTATTGAAGAAGAAGCAAAAACACAAGAAGATCAAATAAGAATTTCTGTTCCAGAACTTAAAGTAGGTAAGTTCAAAGATATCTTATTATATATTTTAGAAAAGTGTGCAGGAAAACCCAACGTTGGCGAAACTGTATTATATAAATTATTGTATTTCTCTGATTTCAATTATTATGAAATCTATGAAGAACATTTAAGTGGTGCCGAATATCGTAAACTCCCCTATGGGCCAGTTCCTCAAAAACTTAATATCATTATCAATCAGATGATCGAAAATAAAAAAATTAAACGATTTAAAACCGATTATCATAGCTATCCACAAACAAGGTACATTCCTTTAGTTAAACCCAATTTAGCAAATTTAAAAGCAAGTGAAAAGGAGGTTATTGATAAAGTTATTGATCAATTCTCAGATTGGTCAGCATCTGCTATTAGTGATTACTCGCATAAAGATATGCCCTGGTTAGCTTCCAAAGATTCTGAAACCATAGACTATGAATTAGCTTTTTATCGCGAAGCTCCCTATTCAGTTCGTAATTACGATAACGAAGAAGAACTATGATCATAGAAGAACTTGATGAATATAAGAAAGATATTAAAAAACTTTCTAAAAAATACAGAACCGTTGATTCCAACGTTGAGGTAGTTAAGAAAGTACTGCATGTTAACCCAGATGAAAAAGCCCCATTTAGTGTTCAAATTGATGGATTAGGTATTGAGAGTTGTATTATTAAAATAAAAAAGATTGCTAGCAAAAGTTTCAAAGGAAAAGGCAAACAATCTGGTTTCAGAATTATTTATGCTCATTTTGAGCAAGAAGAAAAAATAGTTTTGATTGAAATTTATCATAAATCAGCTAAGGAAAAAGAAGATAAGAAACGAATCCTTAAAAATTTCAAATAAAAATTACCGCTAAGAACACAACAGAATTAAATCAAAATTTCTTTTACCTTCTCAAACAAAACCTTCGCCAATTTATAATAGGATTCGTCCGTCCAACCGGCAACATGGGGGCTTAGTACAACTTTATCCGATTTAATTAATGCCATTAAAGCTTTGGGCATATTCTCTATTTCGATTTGCTCAAATGCTGATTTTTCGTATTCCAACACATCAAGTCCAGCACCTAAAACTTTACCTTTATTGATTGCTTGAACTAAGTCGGGAGTATGTATAACTTTTCCGCGAGCCGTATTAATCAGGAATATATTTTTCTTGAATTTATTCAAATAATCTTTATTGATTAAATAAGAAGTTTCTTCGGTCAAAGGCACATGTAAACTCAAAATATCGCATTCTTCAAAAAGTTGCTCCATGTGTGCTTCTTGAACATATTGATCGGAATAATCAAATTTATATTTATCGTAAGCAATTATATTTGCACCAAAACCACTGATCTTTTCCGCAAAAGCGCTACCCATATTTCCATAGCCGATAATGCCTATAGTTTTATCCTTGATCTCAGTTCCCCAATTATCGTTTCGCAACCATTGTCCTTTTCTGATTTCAGCATCAGCTTTACTAATCTTGTTCATTACAGCTAACAATAAAGATAGTGCATGTTCGCCTACCGAATGCCGACTTCCTTCAGGCGAATTAAAACAATGAATGCCTTTAGAATCGGCATAATCCACCTCAATATTTTCGAGTCCGGCACCTACCCTGCCAATAAATAATAATTTCGAAAAACGATCAATAAGATCAGACGTAATTTTTTTGCTTCTCACAATTAAACCAACATAGATCGATAAATCTGCCTTTTCATCCAAAATAATTTTAGGATTATAATCACATGTCAAACCCATTTTATCAAAGGATTCTTCCAGCACTGGATGGCAGCTATCTACAAACAATAT
>JAOZUV010000165.1 GCA_029938505.1 Bacteroidales bacterium
GGATTGAGCATATCAGTGGTTCGTTTTACAATGTCATGGGTTTACCAATCCAACGATTATACGAAGAACTCCAAAAATTTTAAATGTAGAATTTTGAATTTCCAATGCCGAATGTTGATTTGTTTTATATTTCCACATTAAATATTCTACATTTTACATTCTGAATTTTTATTAATTTTGTCTTACTTTTGTTATTGCTTCTTGCGTGTTTTAATACGACTATTTCTATGAAAAAACCTACGATACTAATTACCAACGATGATGGCATAAAAGCTAGAGGATTACGTTATTTAATTTCGATCATGCGAGAATTGGGCGATGTGCTGGTTGTTGCTTCCGAAAAATCGAATTCGGGTCAAGGGCATGCTATTACTGCCCGAGCTCCCTTGCGTTTAGATTTAGTGGAGGAAAGTGAAGGATATAAGGAATATGTGAGTAATGGAACGCCTGTTGATTGCGTAAAATTGGGTGAGCAGATTGTTTTAAAACGCAAACCCGATATGATCGTAAGCGGGATTAATCATGGCTCAAATGCATCGGTAAATATTATGTATTCGGGAACAATGGCAGCTGTTATTGAAGGTTGTATAGCAGGTATTCCTTCTATTGGTTTTTCGTTGGATGATTATGAAAGTACAGCCGATTTTAGTGCCTGTGGAAGTTTCATTAAAGAAATCTCCACAAAAGTTTTAGAAGATGGTTTGAGCAAGGGTATTTGTTTAAATGTGAATGTTCCAGCCGTTCCTAAAGATGAAATTAAAGGAGTGCGAATTTGTCGTCAGGCAAATGCCCGTTGGGTGGAGCAATACGAAGAACGCGCTGACCCACGGAGTCGGAATTATTACTGGCTGACTGGCCATTTTGAAAAATTAGAAGATGCAGAAGGAACTGATCAGTGGGCTATTGATAATAATTTTATTTCGGTAGTTCCTGTTCATTACGATTTAACTTCGCATAAATCTTTAGATGAAATCAAATCTTGGAATTTAAACGGCTATGGATTATAAAAAAGACTCTCATGTTTTTGGAGGACTGCTAGGTCTAGTATTTCCAATATTCATATATGTATTATTGCTGTTAATTGCTTATATCCTGAAATTAATTTTTGGTTTTGAAAGCTTGACCTATCACGACGAAATGCGATTAGCAAGTATTGCTTTGAACTTGCTGTTGATGCGTTATTATTTTGTGAAATTGAAATTTGAATTAACTGGAAGAGGTATATTATTGGTTACATTTATTTATATTTTGGTTCATTTTTGGATACAGTAAAACGGAGATATGATGCGATATTATATCATAGCAGGAGAAGCCAGTGGCGATTTACATGCCTCCAATTTAATGAAGGAGATGAAGGCTCAAAATGCACAATCAACATTTCGTTGTTGGGGTGGTGATTTGATGGAAGCTCAGGGTGGAGTATTAGTAAAACATTATCGTGATTTGGCGTTCATGGGTTTTATAGAGGTGATTGCCAATATCCGAATCATTGTCAAAAATTTAAAGTTTTGTAAGCAGGATATTATAGATTATAAACCAGATGCTCTTATTTTAGTTGATTATCCAGGATTTAATTTGCGGATAGCAGAATTTGCCAAAGTGCATAATATTAAAGTCATTTATTATATCTCACCTCAAGTATGGGCATGGAAAAGATCGAGGGTTCATAAAATTAAAAAAACAGTTGATCGTATGATTACTATCCTTCCTTTCGAGAAGGATTTTTATAAGGCTTATAATTATGAAGTAGATTTTGTAGGACATCCTTTATTAGATGTTATTAAGGATTTAAATCCGCCTGATCCAAAATTATTTAGAAAAGAATGTCAGCTAGATGATCGTCCGATCATTGCTTTATTACCAGGAAGTCGGAAGCAGGAAATTTCGAAGATGTTGAATCGGATGCTTCAGTTGGAGCCATTGTTTAAAGACTATCAGTTTGTGATTGCAGGCGCACCTGGTATCGATAAAGATTTTTATGTGAGTACAATGGGAGCGCAAAAAGTAAGAGTTATTCATGCTAAAACGTATGAAATTTTACAATTGTCTGAAGTGGCATTGGTAACCTCAGGTACAGCAACGCTGGAGACTGCTTTATTCGGAGTGCCCGAAGTGGTTTGTTTCAAAGCAAATGCGTTATCTGTTATTATTGCTCGTTTTTTGATTAAAATAAAATTCATTTCTCTGGTAAATCTAATTATGGATCGATTAGTAGTCACTGAATTGATTCAACAAGATTTTAGTGTTAATAAATTACAAACAGAGCTTCAAAATATTCTTCCACAATCTCTAGCAAGGAAAAAAATGCTAGCTGATTATAAAGAGTTAAGAACAAAATTGGGTGGAGTAGGAGCTTCTGCAAAGGCAGCAAAAATTATTCTTTCCGAGATTTAAGAGACAATTTATTCTGAATGGAATTAATCACAAAGCAAAACTTTGTGATCCATGAATTATTGGCATAATTATCCATTTGTACGCATTGTTATTCCTTTTATTTTGGGGATTATCCTCTCCATTAGTTATGGTATTTTCATCCCAATTTGGATGTTTATTGTTTTATTCTTTCTTTGTTTTTCGCTCACTTATCTTGCCAGATTTCGAATCTATAAATTAAGAAACTTATATGGACTATTTATGTTTTTATTATTCATGGCATTGGGGAGTAAATTGTCAGAGGAAAAACTATTTGAGCCACCAATACCTAAAAAACAAAACATACAATCGATCTCTTCTTGCATAATTGAGCCACCTGATGAAACTAAAAAGTGTATCAAATTAATTGTACAAACTGAAATGATAAGTACAAATGATACATGCATTAGGATATCTTCGAAGGCCTTGCTTTATCTGCAAAAAGATAGTCTTTCCAGGGCATTGAAACTGGGAGATGAGGTGTCGATTTTTTCTGGTTTTGATACGATTAGGTCTTCGGTAAATCCTAATGCTTTTGATTTTAAGCGATATTTAAAATTCAAGCAAATCTTCTACCAAAGCTATATTCGTTCTGATCAATGGGTGTTGGTTTCAACAGGGAAAGGAAACCGAATAAAATTTTGTGCAAATGTCATTCGAAATTATCTCATCGGAATATTGACTAAACATGATTTTAAGACTGAGTATTTGGGTGTGGCCTCGGCTATACTTTTGGGTTACGATCAAATACTTGATCCTGAAACTCGGGAGGAATTTGCAGATGCGGGAGCTATGCATGTGCTTTGCGTTTCGGGTTTGCATGTAGGAATCATCTATCTTATTTTTGCTTCCTTATTTTCATTTTTAAAAAAGTATAAAAAAGGAGATTTAATCAGAGGGATCTTATTGTTACTTGTGATTTGGATGTATGCTTTTATCACAGGCTTATCGCCTTCTGTTTTGCGAGCCTCAACGATGCTCTCATTTATTATTATTGGAGAGAGTCTGAATCGAAAATCGAGTGTGTATAATTCTCTAGCAGCTTCAGCATTTTTATTATTACTCATAAACCCATTGATGCTAATGGAAGTGGGCTTTCAGTTATCATATTCTGCAGTTCTCGGAATAATATCTATTTACCCAATTCTTCGCAAACGAATTTATGTAAGAAGTAAAATACTTCAAAAAATACGTGATATTCTAATTGTATCGCTGGCAGCTCAAATGGGAACATTCCCTTTGGCTATTTATTATTTTCATCAATTTCCACTTTATTTTTTGCTCACAAATTTAGTCGTGGTTTCCTTTGCAGGGATTATTATTTATGTAGGATTCTCTTTTTTTGCATTATCAGCAGTCCCTTTCCTGAATTTGGCTTTTGCTTACGTTTTGAAAAAATGTATTGCTGTTTTATGTTATTATGTGAAGTTTATAGAGTCATTGCCATCAGCCTCATTAGAGGGGTTAGTGTTATTCATTCCATCTGTAATTTTAATATTTATTCTGATGTTGGCTGTTTTTAGATCAATCTTGAAGAGAAATAAAAAGTGGTTTTTTATAGGTTTAATCTCCACTTGTCTGTTGTTGGTCTTGTTTACTTTTCGGAATTATAAGATTAAAAACACTTATGAAATTGTGGTTTATAATGTAGGTAATGGAATGGCTCTTGATTTCATCTCTTCTGGGGAAAATATTTTGTTGGTTGATAGTGTTTTAAGAGGAGAGAAAAAAAGAATTGGTTTTGCTACTGGAAATCATTGGATTTATTCAAGGATCAAAGAACCTAATATTCAAATTATAAATAGCGAGATGATTCAATCTCTGGGTTTTCTGAAATATAAATCAGTTATAAATTTTAGAGGAAAAACAATATTACTTCTTGATGGAAAAGCTAAAACACGAAATTTACTAAAAAATGCAAAATTTGATTATGTCTTTGTTTTATCTGATCCAAAAGTAAAAATTACAACATTGGATTCATTATATCAACCTGAGAAAATTATTATCAATGCAAATAATTCATATTATTTTCAAAAGAAATGGGAAAAAGAAGCGATTGAAAGCAATATCCCAATTTGGTTGATTGCAAAATTAGGTGCTTTTATAAAAAAAATTGAATGAAGGTCTGAATTTTATTTTGTCTAAAATCTAGCGTCTAATCTCTAAAATCTAAGTGATAAACAACTCAGACCGCCATCCATTTTTTCAAATTCGCTCATATCTAATTCAATAATTTTATAAGGTGTTGTAGAGAGTTTTTTCTTAGTATCTGGAAAACCTTTAGCCATAATAATGCAATCATTAATGCGTATACAATTCGAAGCATATGTTTCTTCGGGAGTAATCAGTAATTTTTTGAACGAGGCTACTTCATCGAGATTTTTCAATGATTCCATAAGTACAATAATTCCATCACCAATATAATTTACACCTGATTTAAGATGCAGAATGTCTTCTACATCAATAGTTGAGGCAGTATATCCGTATTTATTTAAAAAATGTGTAAGCTGATTGGCACCCTCCTTATTTGTTCTATCTGATAGCCCGATGTAAAAATGATCTTCAACTTGCATAATATCTCCACCATCCAAAGTTCCGGGTGCTTCAATTTGTTCAATTGGACGGTATTTTTTTAACTCTAGGGCGATGCTTTTAGTTTCTCCTCTTCGAGTTTTATGTCCAGGATGGGTGATAATTGCACAATTTTTAGTAACAATAGCTGTATCTTCAACAAAAGTACTATCTGGATAATAATCTTCAGCTTCTAATTCTATCACTTCTAATCCACAATTTTTAAGTGCTTCGATATAGGCTTGATGTTGTTTTAAACATAGTTGATAGTCTGGTGTTCCGAGGTTTGAAGCACTTAATCCTTGATTGAAAGTAGTGCTTGGTTTGCGTACAATTGCTTTAGTAAACATAGTCG
>JAOZUV010000166.1 GCA_029938505.1 Bacteroidales bacterium
TTTTTATTAGTTCAAAAAGTTCTTTTCTATTCATATCTTAATGTCTTTAGCCTTTAGGTTCCATATGAATGGTGGCTATTATATTTAAATTTTCTTTAATTTTTTTCTCAATTCTGGATGCAATTTTATGTGAATATTCCAAGCTTTGCTTTCCATCTAATTCAATATGAAATGTAAGTTCTTGATGATTCCCATAATGATGTAGATGGAAATGATGCAAGTTTAGATTACTTTGGCAACATTCACTAGCTATTTTTTTAACTTCTTCGATAAGCTCCTTATCTGCATCCTGACCTAATAAAGTGCCAATAGCATCTTTTAAAATTTCATAGGTTCCATAGAATAATAGGAATGCGATGATAATTCCCATGGCTCCATCCATCCACCAGAAATACGGTCCAAGGAATATTCCGATTAGAATCACAACCGATGAAAATGCATCTGAACGATGATGCCAACCATCCGCTTTTAAGGATTTTGATTTAGTTTTGCGAGCTGCCCAAAAAGCAAATTGAGCCATGCCTTCTTTTAATAAAATGGAGAGAATGGTAACAACCAAAGCAATGGTTCCAAATTGGGTTCCTTCTCCACCTTTAAGTTTGTCAATGGATTCGATGATAAAATCGAAACCCACAACAGCCAATAATACACCGATTATGACAGAGCCAATAATTTCTGCCCGACCATGACCAAATGGATGTTCTTCATCTGGTGGCTTATTGGAAGCCTTGGCTCCAACGATTACAATAATTGAAGTGACTGAGTCGGAAAGTGTATGCCAAGCATCCGCAATAATAGCTACTGATCCGGTAACAATTCCTGCCCAATATTTAAGGATGAAAAGTAAAATATTGACAATAATTGAAAGCCAGCCCTCGATGAAAGCCAGCCGATTATTGTTATTTTTTACATGATTCATAAACGGGTTTTAATCAATATCTGCTTTGAGGCGTTCGGCATTTTCAGCCAATTGTAATTGGTCTATCAATTCTTGAATATCGCCATCAACTATGTTTGGTAAATTGTATAAGTTTAGCCCGATACGATGATCAGTAACTCGACCCTGTGGCCAATTATATGTACGAATTTTTGCTGAGCGGTCACCAGTAGAAACCATGGTTTTACGTTTAGATGTAACATCATCTAGATATTTTTTGTATTCGATTTCATAAATACGTGAACGTAATACAACCATTGCTTTTGCAAGATTCTTGATTTGAGATTTCTGATCCTGACAAGTAGCCACAACCCCAGTCGGAATGTGTGTTAATCGTACCGCAGAATAAGTTGTATTTACGGATTGACCACCAGGTCCAGAACTACAAAAAGTGTCTTTTTTAATGTCAGCATCTTTAAGCTCTACATCAAATTCTTCAGCTTCAGGTAAAATAACCACAGAAGCTGCAGAAGTATGTACACGACCTTGAGTCTCAGTTTTTGGTACTCTTTGCACACGATGTACACCCGATTCGTATTTTAATTGTCCGTAAACATTGTCTCCACTAACATTCAAAACAACCTCTTTAAAACCACCAACAGTTCCTTCGGTTTCATCAACAATTTCTACTTTCCATTTTTTTGTTTCGCAAAATTTAAGATACATGCGGTATAGATCGCCTGCAAAAATACTAGCTTCATCTCCACCCGCACCAGCACGAATCTCAACGATGGCATTTTTCCCATCTTCAGGATCAGCAGGGATTAACATGATACGGATATCTTCTTCCATCGTATCACGTTTTTCGACGAGCTCATTCAGTTCTTCTTTTGCCATTGAACGAAATTCTTCGTCCTTTTCGGTTTTGATAATTTCTTTAGTTGAAGTAATATTATCGAGAACGTTTTTATATATTTCATACTCTGCAACGATGGGCTCCAATTCTTTGTAGTCCTTGTTGAGCTTGATGTATTTTTTCATGTCCGACATTGCTGACGGATCATTCATGTCTTCTCCAATGCTTATCCAGCGTTCTTTTATGGCTTGTAATTTATCTAACATTCAATACTATTTTGGATTGCAAAAATACAACTTTTTGCGATTGGTTTATAAGAAGTTGATAAAACAAGTTTATAGCAGCTTTTTATGACAAAAAAATATTATTTCTGTCACCCTGAACTTGTTTCAGGGTCTCAAAAACTTCAATTAATTGCTTAATAAAGGAGGTGCTGAGTCTAACTCAGAATGAAGAATTAATACTCAAAAGTCCCAAATTCCGATTGAATTGTGAGGGATTTTCCATCGGCTTTTTCGCAGCGGCCAATAATTTGGGCTTTGATGCCAAATGACTCAGAAATTGTAATCAGATCATTAGTGATTTCTTGAGGTACATAAAGCTCCATGCGGTGTCCCATATTGAATACTTTATACATCTCTGCCCAAGGGGTTTGAGATTGTTCGTGGATCATCTTAAAAAGTGGAGGAATGGGAAATAAGTTGTCTTTAATAATATGCAGATTATCTACAAAATGTAAGACCTTAGTTTGAGCTCCACCGCTACAGTGAACCATACCATGGATTTTTGAGCGATAATTTTCCAACATTTTTTTGATAACTGGGGCATAAGTCCGGGTAGGGGAGAGTACTAGTTTCCCAGCATCTACACCATCGACTTCTGTTTTGTCTGTAAGTTTTAGATTACCTGAATAAACCAAATCATTTGGAATACTTGGGTCAAAACTTTCAGGATATTTTTTGGCAATATATTTTGCAAAAACATCGTGACGGGCAGATGTTAATCCATTGCTTCCCATGCCACCATTGTATTCTGTTTCGTAAGTTGCTTGTCCAAATGATTCTAAACCAACAATAACATCGCCATCTTTAATATTATGATTCGAAATCACATCCTTTTTTTTAATTCGTGCAGTTACTGTGGAATCTACAATAATGGTACGCACCAAATCTCCAACATCAGCAGTTTCACCACCTGTTGAATAAATGCCCACACCATGTTCACGCATCTCCGCTAGAAATTCCTCAGTGCCATTAATTATAGCAGCAATAACGTCTCCCGTGATTAATTGTTTATTGCGGCCAATAGTCGATGAAAGTAAAATATTATCTGTAATACCTACACAAAGTAAATCGTCCAGATTCATTACGATTGCATCCTGAGCAATGCCTTTCCATACCGAAATATCTCCTGTTTCTTTCCAATACAAATAAGCGAGGGATGATTTTGTTCCAGCACCATCGGCATGCATAATATTGCAATAATCTTCATTGCCACCAATGATATCAGGAATAATTTTGCAAAAAGCTTGTGGAAACAATCCTTTATCGATGTTTTTAATAGCATTATGAACATCTTCTTTTCCGGCAGAAACTCCTCTTTTTTGATATCTAGATTCTATGGGCATTTCGGATTAGATTACTTAAAAATTATGATTTGTTTTTCGGTGTCAAAATTAAACAATCCAAACATGATAAGCGTTGATTCTCCTAAAATTAATTTTTCTTTTATGCGATTATTCACCTTTATGGGTAAGTTGCGGACTGTTTTTCCGGCGATACTTAATTCTTTGATGTATAATTCGGCACCATTGGCAATACTGCCATTTTTAAGAGCATCCTCATCCATGAAATCGTCTTTGGTTATAGCTCCTGAATTCAACAATTTTAGAGCTTCCCTCAGTGGTATTTCAGCTTCAGCATCTTCTTTGAAGATAAATAAAAAATTTTGATCATTGAATGTACAATTTGCAATCAGTTCATTGCTTTGTTCATCTGTTTTAAAAGGCAAAATTCGTCTTTTAGGTTTTAAACTACTTGTTTGAGAAGTTGAATTATTATCGTTTCGTATCTCAGAAAAAGGATCAAAGTCATTGCTCAATACTTTAAATTCAGTTCGGCGATTAAGTTGATGAGCAGCTTCTTTCAGGGGATTATTTTCTAATGAATTAATAAAATCTTCCGACAAAATTGTGCCTGCTTTAAATCGAAGTCCTTTGCGGATAAAAGCCTTGTTTAATTCACGAGGCTGACTTTCGCCATAACCTCTGGGTACTAATCGTTTTGGATGAATGCCACGAAGAATCAGATATTCAACTACCGAACTAGCACGTTTTTGCGATAGCACAATATTTTTTTCTTCCGAATCACGGGCATCGGTATGAGAAGCCAATTCAATAATAAGTTTTTCGTTTTCTTCTAAGGTCGTAATCAGTCCTTGTAAACTATCCTGATATTGAGGTTTTAAATTCCATTTTGCGAAATCGTATAGGATGTCAGGTAAAACAATCGGTTTTGCAGGTATGGCTTGTAATTCAAAATCTAATTCAAAATCGTGACTAGCCTCGTAGCCATAGGTTGTGATATTTTCGACAGAACTAAAGAAGTCTTCTTTATTGAGTTTGAGCTCATAATCTGTGTTTTTTGATATCTGTGCAACACCAAATTCGTAATAGCCTTTATTATTTGATCGGACACTAAGCAGGCTTCCATTTGATCCTTGAAGACTAATTTTAACACCTTCCATTTTTTCACTTGTTTCACGATTTGTGATTGTTCCAGTGATTGTAAATTCAACGGGAGGAATTTGAAATGAATAAATGTCATCGCTTCTTGCTCCTTTACGATTGGAACTAAAGAAACCTTCTTCTTTTTCATCATGAAAAACAATTCCAAAATCATCATGATTAGAATTCATGGGAGATTTCATATTCTCAGCTTCTCCCCACTCTCCATTTTTATCTAATTTTGAAACAAAAATATCGAGGCCACCCATGCTAACATGTCCGTTAGAGGAGAAATAGAGTAAGCTGTCGTTTCTCTTGAAAGGGAACATTTCATCTCCAGCTGTATTTATTTTAGCACCTAAATTACGGGGTCGTCCAAATTGTCCATCACGACTTTTACGAGTGGCAAACCAAATATCTTTTCCCCCTTCACCACCCGATCGTTCAGCTGAAAAATATATTGTTTTTTCGTCACTGCTTAATGTTGGGTGACCAACTGCTGCTGAAGTGTCTCTGCCAAGCATCAATATTTGTGGGCGTGACCATGTCCGACTCACTCGTTTTGAAGTATAAATTTGACAACCAGATGCTTTTTTAATCGTATTTGGACAACGCGTAAAATACATCTGAGTAAAATTTTTACTCATGGTTGGAGTTCCTTCGTTGGCAACAGAGTTAATAGTATTATCATTCTCCACATCCGCATCTTCGTTATCGAGTAAAGTGGGTTTGCTCCATATCCCCTGACGATCAATACGGCTAATAAATAAGTCACTAAATTCTTGATTGGTCCATTCGTCTTTAACATTACCAACAGCATCATCCCGAGTTGAGGTGAAAATGATGGTATTATAAGTTCGTCCACCATAAGTTGCTGC
>JAOZUV010000167.1 GCA_029938505.1 Bacteroidales bacterium
TTAAGCATGGAGGAAGATTATTTCTTTTTAGCCTTTGGTATGTTTTTCTCTTTAACTTTAATTCTTACATAGATTAACTTAAATCGCCCCTTAGGACTTTCACGTTGTTCAATTTCAAAATTAGTAATTGAATTAATTAAAGGGGTTAACTTCTGGAACCCAAAGTTCCTGGAATCAAAATTTGGTTGCTTTTTTTGAAGAAGACTTCCGACATCTCCTAAAAATGCCCAGCCATCATCATCTGCTAAGTCTGCTATGGTGGTTGAAATTAGTTTAATCTCCTTAGCAGTTATGATATCAATATTATTTTTTACAGTGGATTTACTCTCTGTAGATTCCGATTCATTTTCCTCCGTCTGATTTTTCAAGATTTCAATATAAATGAATTTATCACAAGCAACGATAAATGGATGTGGTGTCTTTTTTTCGCCAATTCCAAAAACTTGCATACCTGCTTCACGGAGTCTTGTGGCTAAACGAGTAAAATCACTGTCGCTCGAAACCAAACAAAACCCATTGACTTTTTCAGAATATAAAATATCCATGGCATCAATAATCATTGCGGAATCTGTTGCATTTTTCCCTGTAGTATATCCGTATTGTTGAATAGGTGTAATGGCATTTTCCAAAAGAATGTTCTTCCACTTTGATAGAGTCGGTTTTGTCCAATCGCCATAAATTCTTTTAATAGTCGGGTTTCCATACTTAGCGATTTCTTCCATCATTTCTTTTACATAAGCAGATGGAATGTTATCACCGTCGATTAATACTGCGAGCTTTGAGTCCATAAGATTTATAGAATTTATTACAATATAAGCATAAAATTACGGTAATGAGTTTAATGAAAATTTAGTTAATCATATTTTGATTTAGATTATAAATGAATCTTGCTTACTTATTAATCATCACAACTTTTAAGTACCCATAATTCTACCATTTCGTCTTCTCGCCAATTTTGATTTCGTTTTGTTTTTTTCGAGGCTTGTCTGACTTTTTTTTGGATGAAAATTTCTTTTTGAAAACGCTCACCATTTAATAATTCTTCCTCGATTGGATGAATCTCAGTCGTTTTGGTAATTTGTGCTAGATTGGAAAATAAAAGAACCACTTTCCCATCAGGCTTTAGGTGTTTTTTTGCTTCTGTAAAGAAACGAGGAAATAAATCTTCATCATAATAGATAGCTTTATCTAATCCTTCAATATTTTGAGAAGCAGGCAGCCATGGAGGATTAAAGATAATGATCTCAGTTTTTACATTACAGTCAGCAAATAAATCGCCCTGTTTTAGAATAATTTTTGAAGCTTCTTTATTTTTGTCGTTACTCAAACCTATGATTGCATTTGGATTTGAATCAGTTCCATAAACCGTTTCAAATTTATGTTTCAAGAGTTGAAAAGAAAGTACACCAGAACCAATTCCAATATCGATAGCCGATTTTTTCTCTCCATTATAACTCTTTAAATATTTATCAAAAAGAATTAAATGTTCAAATCGGGTTGGAAAGTAAGTGCCAAAAAATGGATGTAATTTTTTCTCTAAAACTGGTATAGAAATTCCTTTTTCATACCATTGCCACGAACTATTTAATCCTTGAACTTGCGGAAAGGGGAGTAGGAATTCATCTAAATTTGGATAGAATTTTTCAAGCCAGCCAATTTCTGGTGCTTTTCTAAGACTTAATTTATGATGTTTTATAACAACTAGAATTCGATGAGATAGTTCTCTATATACCTCACGAAAATCGCGTTGACCTTTGAAAGATTGATCAGAATAAATGTTGTTAAGGTGTACTTTTAAAGCGTTTAAAAGATTTAGTCCACTACTGTAAAAATCAACTACTAAAACAGAGTGACCTTCAATGAGTGCTTCGATAGCGTATTCAGGATCTGTTTTTCGTTTAAAGGGCACGACATCAATATTTGAAATAATCGGCTCGGGACGAATAATTTTTAAGTTCGCTCCTGAAATATTACCAATATACCCTGAATTAGTTTTTGACATTTTTTATTTATGTTCTATTATTGTATTTTTGTTAGGTTTTTTTTATCGATTTTATTATTTCAGGGCATTGTACAGTACTTCAATAGGGTGCAAGGCCGTTCGTCCAGTTCCATCTTTAATTTGGTGTCGGCAACTAGTTCCAGGAGCGGAAATAATTGTAAACTCATCTGATTTACGTACTTCCGGGAATAATACCAATTCGCCTACTTTCATCGATAATTCGTAATGTTCTTTTTCGTAACCAAAAGCTCCAGCCATTCCACAACAACCTGATTTAATTTCTGTGACCTCATAATTCTTAGCTAAGGATAACATTTCTTTGGTAGGTCCGGTTGTGGCTATCGATTTTTGATGGCAATGACCATGCAGTTTAATACTTTGACTTTTATCTGTAAACTGATTAATTGTGATTTTACCCTTAGCTACTTCTTGCATGATAAACTCATCAAACATCAGTGCATTTTTTCCTAAGCTTTTTGCTTCTTCAACTAAGTCTTTTATGACTAGTTCTGGGTACTCATCTCTAAAAGATAAAATGCCCGAAGGTTCAACCCCAATTAATGGATGTTCTTCGCTGATGATATCTTTTAAAAGCAATATATTTTTGTGAGCAAGAATTTTTGCTTTCTTGAGTAGTCCTTTGGATAAATAAGTTCGACCACTTTCGGCATGCTTAGGAATGATAACTTCATAACCCAACTTATTTAAAAGTTTTATGGCTGTTATTCCAATGTGAGTATCGTTATAATCAGTGAATTCATCGGCAAATAAATAAACTTTCCCAATGGGATTTGAAATATTGGTATTGTATCGTTTTGCCCATTTTCGTAAGGTGATTTTAGCTAGTGTTGGAATACTACGTTTTGGGGCAAAACCGAGTAGTTTTTTTGTTATTCTTGATAAGAAAGCATTGCTGACAAAGAAATTGAAGAGCGAAGGGAAAAGTGCTCCTAAGCTATTTAATTTTGTAATATTGGCAATCAATAAAGATCGCAGAGGGATCCCATTTGAATTATACTAATGTTGTAAAAATTCTGCTTTATATTTGGTAATATCCACACTTGATGGGCATTCTGATTTACACCCTTTACAGGATAAACACAAATCTAAAATCTCATAAACTTCTTTATGATTAAAAGGATTTTTCTTGTCGGAATTGGTAAGGAATTCTCGTAAAATATTGGCTCTGGCACGGGTGGTTTTATCCTCATCTTTGGTAGCCATAAAGCTTGGGCACATGGTCCCTCCAATAATCTCACTTTTACGACAATCGCCTGAACCATTGCATTTTTCTATCGCGCGGAGCAATCCATCCTCTTTTGAGAAATCGAAATAGGTGTCAAATTCTCTGGTTTCTTGACCAGGCGAATATCGAAGAGAAGTGTTCATCTTCGGTGTATCCACAATCTTATTGGGATTGAAAATATTTTCAGGATCCCATGTTTTTTTGAGGTCTTTTAATAATTGATAATTTTTCTCACCAATCATTAAAGGAATAAATTCCCCCCTTAATCGTCCATCGCCATGCTCACCACTGAGTGAACCGTTATATTTTTTCACAATATGAGCAGTTTCCAATGCAACTGTATGAAAGAGCTCAACGTCTTTTGGATCTTTTAAATTAAGCACAGGGCGAAGATGAAGTTCTCCAGTAGCGATGTGTGCATAATACACACAGCTCAATTCATGTTTTTTAAGCATGGCATCAAACTCATCAATAAATTCGGGCAATACTTTTGGATTAACAGCTGTATCTTCTACAACGGGAACCGGTTTACGATCTCCAGAGATATTAGAAAGTAAACCCAATCCAGCTTTTCGAAGTGTCCATACTTTTGGAATATCATCGCCCCAAACCAATGGATAATGATAGCCCATTTTCTTAGACTTAAAATCAGCAATTAGTTTTGCTGCTTTTTCTTTTAATCCTTTTTTGCTTTCGCCCATGAACTCTACAATCAGAATAGCTCCAGGATCGCCTTTAACAAAAAATCGATTTTTGTTTTGCGTGATGTTTCCTTTAGTGCATTCCATGATAATTTTATCCATCAACTCAATGCTCGATGGTTGATGTTTGAGGGCTAAAATATTTGCATGAAGCGATTCTTTTACGCTATCGCAATGCACACAAATCAATACCTTGTCTTTAGGAGGTAGGGGGATGAGGTTGAGTTTTATTTCTGTGATAAAAGCGAGTGTTCCTTCTGAACCTGCAATCAGTTTTGAGAAATTAAAATCTTCAGTGTTTTTTGTAAATGGATTGCTATCTAAAAGTAAGTCGATAGCATAACCGGTATTTCTACGTTCAATTTCTTTGTCTGGATATTGCTTTCGAATCTCATCCTGATTTTCAGGATTTGAAAGTATGTTTTGGATGTTTTGATAAAGTTTGTTTTCTAGTGTTTCGCCCTTACATTTTTTATCAAATTGAGTTTTTCTTAGAGATGTGAATTCAACCTCAGAACCATCGCTTAAAATGCATTTCACTGAAAGAGTGTGGTCACGCGTACTTCCATAAATTAAGGAATGAGCACCACAGGAATTATTTCCTACCATCCCAGCAATCATGCAACGATTTGAAGTAGAGGTTTCAGGACCAAAAAACAAACCGACTTTTGCTAATTCCATATTTAATTCATCCAGGACTACCCCTGGTTGAACTCTAACCCATTTATCTTTGGTGTTTATTTCCAGGGTCTGGGTCATGTATTTTGAAACATCTACGATAATGCCACTTCCAACAACTTGTCCGGCCAATGAAGTTCCTGCTGTTCTTGGAATAATGGATGTGTTATTCTGCCTAGCAAAATCAATGATTTTCTTGATGTCTTCTTCATCTTTGGGACGAACTATTGCTTGTGGAAGCTCTCTGTAAGCTGACGCATCTGTGGCGTACAATAGTTTATTTGTCTTATCTGTAAAGACATCCCCTTTAATTATTAAATTGTTGAAGTCAGACATAGTTCTGGAAATTCCAAATTTTAAACACCAAATTACAAATAATAATCAAATTTCAAGCTCCAAAAATTCATTAAGTTTATTTGGGATTTGATATTTGGATGTTGAAATATATTTGAATTTTGGTGCTTGTTTATTGGTGCTTACTTCTTAGAGAAGTTTGTTTTTAAAATAATCCGATTATAAATTCGTCTATGTTAATATTTATAAAGTACTCTTGAAAATTTGTTTGCTTGAGAGTAGCTTCAATTGCTCCTTTATTATGAGGAGTGCCTATTAATAATTCTTCAATATCCTCTATGTTTTTATTGCTGAAAAAGTCGCCAGTGATTTTGAGTTTGATGATGATCCCATTTTTAACATCCATATTAAAA
>JAOZUV010000168.1 GCA_029938505.1 Bacteroidales bacterium
CCCTGTTTTTTGATAACCGACATGTAAGTATATAGTCTTAGCATTAGACGGCAACCTTGAGGTTTTCTTTACCATTTCTATATCTTGTCGCTTTAACGCACGATTGAGCACAATATTTTTTCTGGTAGCGGGGCCATTTTTTGCAGGAGGCAGGCCTTTTTGAAAATCTTTTTCATTTAAATTGAGTTTCCGGTTCAGATCGAATGCTTGCTCCATTTTTAGCTTTAAGCTCTCTCCAGATATATTCTTGATCCAGTGCGGAATGATCCTTCTTGATAACTTATTAAAACTTGTCATACTTGCATAAAATTTTGCTGCTGATATTTCTTCTAGGCTATAGAGAAATGATGGTCTAGTAAACAGGTCTTCAACCAATTGCAGTTGCCGGAACAAATATTCGGCCTCATCAGCACCAAAGGTCTGTTGAGCAGAAGGAAGCATGTTCCCAGCCCTCTTTCTATATACAAAGGTAACGTCTTCGATGAGTGATACCGTTTGTGAATTCAGCAATGCATTTAATAGAAATGGATTTGCCTCTCTTCTGTACAATTCTTCATAGTGTCGAATGCTGAACTTATTTAGAAAATCCCTTCTAAAAATATATTCGCAGACCATACCACAAATGCCAAGTAATGGGTAATCCCGTATGTTGGTTTTTCTCACCTCTTTATTAAAGATTTTCAACTGCCGATGGTTTTTATGCAGGCTGGAGCTTCCATCCGCATTGTCCTGACGGATTTTAAACCGTCCTCTGACCATGTCTGCTTGATCATTCTCGGCAATTTCAACTAATATCTCTAAAGCTGAAGGAGAAAGGATATCATCAGAATCTAAAAAATATACAAACTTTCCAGCAGCTGCATCGAATCCTGAATTACGTGCAGCAGAAAGACCAAGGTTTTGAGGGTGTGTCAGCAAGTGCACTCTTGTTTCTTTTCGACCATATTTTTCCAATATTTCAGCACTATTGTCTGGAGAATGATCATTTACTACAATCACTTCAAAATCTTTTAAGCTTTGAGAGAAAACTGAATCCAGACACTCCACAAGATATGGAGCGGTATTATATACCGGTACAACTATTGAACAAGTCGGCATGTTTTTTACCAATTATTGAGCGTGCAGCTTTAAATGCCTTGTATATAATTTGAAAATTCAAAGGGTTTGGAGAATTTCATTATATTTCGATTGGTGGTGTTTAACCCATCCTTTTGTGACGCCACTGCCGGGCACAAGGGACGCTTCCTTTGGGCTGGGGACCTCATGTAGCAATGTCAAAATGTGCTCATAGCAACTCTGCTTGTCGACTCTGGGTAACTCATGTAAATATGGTACTACTTGAACCATCAGCACTCTTAAAGATATCGCTTTTACCATCTTTAATACTCTTTTTAGTTGATTTTCAGAAAAAGGTAAGTCAAGGGCTTTAAACTGATCATGGACAATTTCAGTTTGCCTTATAAGATAGAGGATATCTCCAGGTTTTCGATTCTTAAGAATACTCTTTTTACCAGAACGCCTCTGTCTGTAATATGTAACCGCTTTTGGAATCAGTGTAACCATCTGAGCCCGCAGGTAGGTCTGCATATAAAAAGCCCTGTCTTCACGATAAGGAAGCTCTAAGTGAAAACGTAAACGGTAGTTTTCCAGAAAGTCTCTCTTGTACATACTTGATAATGAGTTGCTAGACCTGACTATATAGGGGTAATGCACAATATTCGTTCTACGAATTATGGAACTAAAAAATTCACCATCGAAATAAGCAGGTTCAATTATATATCCATCTTCCTGTTCAACTAACCGGGGACGATGACCACGAACTATCTCTGCAGAATCACTTACAGCGGTTTCATAAAGATTTTTCAGGGATTCTGGAGGGATCAAATCATCAGAATCAAGAAAAAAAACAAACTCAGCTTTGGCTGCATCAAGTCCAGTGTTTCGTGTTGCAGACACTCCCCTGTTCTCTGAATGTGTTAAATGCTGCACACGGCCATCTCTTCTGGCATACTCTTCTATAATACTTGAACAAGCGTCCGGCGAGGCGTCATCTATCACTATTACCTGAATTTCTTTCAGAGACTGACAGAGAACGGATTCAAGGCATTGTTTTAAATATTTTTCCGTATTGAATACGGGTATGATGACTGTTACTTTAGGAATTTTAAAAAACCTAACTTTTTGATGAAAAAATTGAGGCGAGGGCAATTATTGCCAAGTACAGAGGAAGGAGAAAAGTATTTTTCCCGGCTAATTTAATTGCTTTGACAAAAAGCTGTTCGAGCTGGCTTTTTTCCTCATTGTTTGTATCGCTGAATTAGATATCAATTCTTTCGGGGTGATTAATAATGGAAAATGGGATAATCCCATAAACATTATGATTTAGATTTAAGTAGTGTTTCCTGAAAAAAGCTCGCAAGAACAGGAGTTAGTAACAATATAATTGAACTCACCGTACAAAATATCATGTAATGGGAGTATCTATAATCTGCAGCACCAGCAGAAAAGAAAAGGCTAAATTGATAATTCAGGCCACTACCTATAATAAACCAGATTAAAACATATTTATTCCAATTGATTATCGGTATCAATATAAATAGGACAATTGAAATAATTAAATAGTATAAAGGATTGTAAAATGCTCTGGGAATAGCTTTCAGCAAGTTTTTCATGAAAACCTGAAATTTGCTATGATCGATAGTTATCTTGACACTTTTTTGTCTTCGCTCATCTAAACTAAAAACTAAAGCAATATGGCGATTAATTACATTGGTAGTCATATTTATGAACACTAAATATCTCCATTTTAAATACGCGTACGGATGCTTTCGAATGCTTTTAATCCATACATTTCTAATTTTCTTAATTTTTTCTTGATCCATTGTGCGATTGAACCCAATCTCAAGTATATACTTCGAATTTCCCTTTATATTCATATATTCATTAAACGGCTTCAACGTAATTTTACTTTCTAATATTCCACCAATATCATAGAGATCCTTATTTATGATTGATTGGTCATTGCTAAGAGCTGCGATATGCCCGATATCGTATACATAAACAGTTTGCTGAATATATGACTTCCTATCGGTTATAACTTTATTCAGGGCACCAGATAATATAAAAATGCAAAATAAGATTAATAGACTCGTAAAGAAAGAACCGAATAGCTTCAGGCTTAAAAATCCAACCTTACCTTCAATCCTGTAGCTATAGCATGCACACCATATAACGAAGAAGACAGCAGCAAATGAATTGTGTCTAGTGCTAAGAGCAATTGTTAATGAAAATACAACGATTATGAAAGCAATTAATTTTGTCCTGCTAAAACCACGCTCATTAATTTTTCCAGTTAATTTTAGAATTATGGCAGTACTTGCTACTAGCATCGCCAACATAAAAATATCTTTCCAAACATAACCAATTATACAAATAACAGAAGGAAATAATAAAATTGTATAAGTCGCCGCTATGGAAAAACTGGCATTTTGCTTAATACCAGATTGGTTTAGATAGTATCTTACAATGTAGCCCGTCGAAAGCCAAATTGTTGCTGTTTGCAGGCATAGCCACAAAAATGGCCCTCTGGCGATCAAATCCAAATAGTGCCATATATAAGCCATAAGCGGCGGATGGTGATCAGAGTAAAAATGTATTCTGGCTTGCAACAATTGATTGATAGAATCTTGAGACATCGACCCGGGAAAAAATAATATTATTGCAAAAAAAATTCCTGGAAGAAACGGCACCATAAAATTTTGAATAAAATTAGATGATTTATTATGAGAAGAGTTTTTTTTCATATTTAATGAGGGTTCTTCAATCTAAATGGCCAATTGAACGTCTTAAATTATGCGTATGGATTATCTAATCGGTTATCAGGATTGTAGCGTTCGGGTAAATTATTAAAGCATTTTTCAGTAGGTCTCAAAAAGTTAAAACTGATTAAATGATATAAAGCGGCAATACCATCCTTCCAGTTTATTTTTTTTCCCTGCAAATTTGTGCGTGGATAATAGTTGATAGGGATCTCAAAAACGCGCGCGTGGGTTTTTGCGAGGTAGGCTGTCATTTCTACTTCAATCCCAAAGCGTTTTGACGTAAGGTTCATTGATTTAATCAAGTCAGCCCGGAATACTTTATAGCAGGTTTCCATATCAGTAAGATACAATCCTGAAAATAAATTACTCAACATCGTTAAAAGCCTATTTATAAGATAATGATAGGTTCTGTGAATTTGATATCCGCTTTTTTTGAATCGACTTCCATATACAACATCTGCTTTATTTTCAATTAAAGGTACCAGAAGAGAGGGGATGTCCTTTGGGTCGTATTCAAAATCAGCGTCTTGAATTATGACATAGTCTCCGGTTAATTCCTTGAACCCCCTTGTTATGGCAGCGCCCTTGCCAATATTTTTGGGCTGATGAATTAATTTGAAACCGAGTTGGCCCTTTAGTTCTTCTAAAATCTCTTTGGAGTTATCGGTTGAGCAATCGTTAATAAAAATCCATTCTCGGGTAATAGGGCACGGAGATTCGAACAACAATTTGACGACCTCATGGAGCCGCTCCTCCTCATTATAAACCGGGACGACGATAGACAGTTTTAACGAATCATTCTTGCTCATAAGTGGCATCAGGCTATCCTTTTAACATTTAAAATAATTGTCTGTCATAAAATTAATATGTTATTGAAGTAGGTGATTAATAGATGCGCTTTTCCTGTGTACTCTATGAGAAAGCTATCTGCACAATCTCGCTTTTTTTTGAGAATTATTTGCCAGCAGGTTATCAAAATACGATACAGTTTTTACTAACCCATCACGTAAATTTATTTTAGGGGTCCATCCGATTTTTTCTTTTGCCAGGGAAATGTCCGGCTTGCGCTGTACCGGGTCATCCTGAGGGAGGGGGCTGTAACCGATTTTTGAACTGGAATTTGTTAATTGAATAACCTGCTCGGCTAATTCAAGAATGGAGAATTCACCGGGGTTTCCCAGGTTCATAGGCCCGGTTAAATCGTCTGATGTGTTCATTAGCCTGATCAAGGCATCAACCATGTCATCTACGTAACAAAACGACCGTGTTTGAGAGCCGTCACCGTATATGGTAATAGGTTTAGATAAAAGCGCCTGAACGATAAAATTAGAAACAACGCGGCCATCATTGGGGTGCATCCGGGGGCCATAGGTGTTGAAGATGCGGGCAACTTTTATATTTAGATGGTGCTGCCGGTGATAGTCAAAGAATAGGGTTTCCGCACAGCGCTTACCTTCATCATAACACGATCGGGGTCCAACTGGATTGACATTTCCGTTGTATGTTTC
>JAOZUV010000169.1 GCA_029938505.1 Bacteroidales bacterium
TTAATATCAGCAGCATTTGTGAGTGCAGTTATTATTGCATTTTGATAAATTCGGTTTGCAAATGAAGAAGTTTGTTGCGTTCTGAAAAGATCAATATTTGTAGTCGTTTCTTGTGTTTTCATTTCATTGAATTTTACAACGAATACACCTTCGCTACCAACAATAGTTTCAATCTCTCCTTTTTTCATCCCAAATACCTCACCAACAACTTTAGGTTCAAAACCACGTGATCCGAGCACAGCAAGATTAAAGTTAACATCAACGTTTTCGCTGGTAACACCCCATTTTTGTGCAATCTGATCAAAACCATTTAACCCTTTCAATTCATTTTGGATATATTCTATTTTTTTCTCTTCGCGAACTTTTGCTTCAATTTCAAATTTAACTTTTTCAAAAGCACGCGAACCACTTTCTTCAACACCAATTAATATTACGATCACATATTTCCCATCAAAATCAAATATCGGAGAAATACTTCCAACTTCTGTATTATCGTTAAAAGCCCAGCGAACAACCTGACGTGGGTATTGTAAATCATAAATATTACTAGTCATTCTAGTCATTCCAGGAAAAGTTCTACTATTTAAGCCCAACTCCATAACATTATCAGAAAATGAAACAATATCAGTATTTTCGGCAGCGAATTTGCTTGCCATAGTCCAATAATCTTGATACGTATCACTACTGGCTTCAATAGCTCTGTCTATCGTTGCAATGCGATATTTTCTACTGATATTCTTTTTCCCATTGACCTCAATAATATGGAAACCAAAATCAGTTTCAACCATTACTACTTCGCCAACAGCAGCGTTTAATACCGCATTGTTAAATGCAGGAATCATACCCATATCAGCAAACCAGCCAATATTTCCGTCATTTTGTTTAGCAGAAGGGTCATCTGAATATTCACGAACAATTTCAGCTAATTTTGAAGGATCACGATCAATAACTTTCAATAAACTGTCAGCCAATTGGCTTGCTTTAATTTTTGTTCTTTGAATCTTAGCACCTTGAGCTCCTTGATAAGAAATCAAAACATGAGATGCTAACATTGAATCAGGACGAAATTGCATATCAATTAACTTCGCCATATAAAACACTTCATTATCTAGATAAGGTTCAATAAATAAACCAACTTTAGCATTTTCTACTTTTTGAGCAATTTGAATTGGTAACTCAGATTCTTTATAGAAAGTACTATCATAACGATGATCAGAAACCGAATTTACAAAAGTAATTGGGTTTTCTGCTATTAAAAATTCTTGATATAATTCATTCACAAGATCAGTAGTTTCAACACGATCACCTACTGATGGTGTAACTTCAAAAACAACATATTCAACGGCTCTGGTCTCTTCTTTTAATTGGTAATCTTCAGTGTGTTTATTGTAATAATGTTTAAGATCACTCTCTGTAATATTGATCAAACTATCTGCAATACTTGAAGCGTCTTTGGCTAAAAACTGAATATTTGCTGTAACAGCACTATTATTCAGTAATTGCTCAGCAAGACTTTCAGGAAAATAATAAGCTTTGCTAATAAGAGTACTAAATTTCGTATTAATTTGATCTTTTATAATGGCTTGCTCAAAATTATAATATTGTTGCCTTGCCGCTTGATCCTGCTGATTTAAAGTCCGAAGATAATTAATGATGATCTCTGGGTTAAAAATTCCTGTAGTGGGATCAGTAAAGTTTTGACGAACCAAATAATGAGGATTACTACCGTGAAGTAATTCTGCTAACTCATCAATTGATATATCCAAACCCAATGCTTCAAACTCTTCATTTAATAAAATTTCATTTACAAACTGATTCCAAGTTTGCTCTCTAACAAAAAAAGCTTCTGTAGCAGTAAGATTCTGCTTAGCTTGCTGTTGTTTTCTTAATTGTATATTCTGTTCAACACGAGAATTAAATTCTTTATAGCTAACTTCTTCGCCATTTACTTCTCCTACTGTATTCGTACGATGACCTTTAGCTTTTGAGAGATCACCCAAAATAAATGCCGCTAAAGCAATACCAATAACAATAATCAACAAACCTGAATGCTTTCTAATTTTTCCAATTACAGCCATCTTATATTCAATTTTAAAATAGTTTGCAAATGTACAAAGGAAAGTTAAGATAAAAAAATAAAAACGGCCTATAAAAACATGGGGGATATGCTACTGCTATTTGTTAACCAAGAGCTTAACCAAATCAATTTTATTATCTCCTGCTTGCATAACTTTAAATGTAAATTGATCAGTTTTTATAACATCCAATTCAATCGGAATACTTTCGTGATGATGAATAATATAACCAGCTAAAGTTTCATATTCCTCCATTTCAGGAATATTTAAATCGTACTTTTCATTCAGGTAATCAATTTCTAATCGGCCAGCGAATAAATAAGTATGTTCATCAATTTTTTTATCAACCATTTCCTCTGAGTCGTGCTCATCTTCAATCTCACCAAATATTTCTTCAATGATATCCTCCATCGTGATCATACCAGAGGTACCTCCAAATTCATCCACAACAACAGCCACACTTTTTTGGTCCTTAATCATCATCGACAATACCTTATTAGCAAGCATGGTTTCGGGTACAATAATAATTGATTTTAAAATAGCATTGATATTATCTGGTTTTTTAAACATGTCAAACGAATGCGCATAACCAATAATGTTGTCAATACTATTTCGATATACTAAAATTTTTGAATGACCTGTTTGTACAAATAATTTCTTTAATTCCTTTAAAGATTCTGTTTCCTCCACAGCAGTAATTTCGGTACGAGGAATCATACATTCGCGAAGCTTAACATTTCGGAAATCAATGGCATTCTGAAAAATCTGCATATCTTGTTTAATTTCACTCTCATCATGCTCACTATTCGTAAATTCTTTAACATATTCACCCAAATCAATCGGACTAAATGAGTATTTTTTAAAAGCAAAATTTACCCTAAACAACTTTTGCAAAATAACTTCTGAAAATCCAATAATAGTATATACTAAAGGATAAAGTACTAGATAAAATAAATAAAGTGGAAGACTAAAAAAATTTAACACTTTATTTGGTCGAATCCGAAATAATATTTTAGGAATAAACTCAGCTGTAACTAAAATTAAAACTGTTGCTATAATCGTTTGATAAAAAAGCACCCATACCTCCCCTGCTAAATATGTAGGAAGAATATCAATTAGCCATGGCTCAAGAATATTGGCCATGGCAATGCCATAAATTACAAGTGCAATATTATTGCCTAACAAAAGAGTACCAATAAATTTTGAGGGTTTTTGAGATAGCCTGGATAACAAATTAGCAGAAAAAAGTCCACGACTTTTATCAACTTCAATTTTCAAACGATTTGAGCTGATAAATGCAATTTCTATCCCCGAAAAAAAAGCAGATAATAAAAGGGTAATAAATACAATGATCCAATTATCCATTATCAAAATATTAATATCCTATAAATTTAATGCTATTTTTTTATTTCTTCATCTTGAACCTCTACTTCTCCTGTTGGGTCTGTAATTACATAACGATCAAAACGCTCATCAGATTGAAGTGCCGTACCATATAATACTTCTGAGGGGGTGGTAATTTTCACTTTAACATTGGAATAAATAGTTTTTTTTCGTTCATCCCAATTAAGCTCTTCAGTGTTCAACTGTTCCTCTTTGATCAAATTTCTTACAATAACATTTTTTCTAGCTACAAATAATTTTCTCTTTATATAGCTCTTCCCATAATCTGCCGTTAATGTTGATTCTTCATTCATTTGACGATCGTAAAAAACAATATGCAAGCCTTCAGGAAACAACATATAAGGATTATCTCCCCCAAAATGTTCTACAACTTTGCTAATCATTTTTGCTTTTATAAAACCAGAATCACTTCTGTACATGGTTACATCAGTAACAATAAGCTCCGGAAGTGTATCATTAGTAGATAATGCCTCTATAGTCTTTAAATCATTGCGACAAGAAAAAAGCATTGTTATGAACACGGTCATAACAATGCTAATTACTAAATACTTTTTATATTTCATTTGTTGTTTCAATACAAGTAATCTTATTTACTTGCCCGAATAGTAGTAGTTTCATTAATCCAACACTCTACTTTGTATTTATCTCCTTCTTTTAAATCATATAAAAAGATAGTCTCCATTGTTGGAAAATGCTTACTATAATCTCTAATTCTTTTATTGGCTACATCTGCAGACGAAGGATCTGCTCTTTTAGCTTTATAATATTGATCAACAGCTGCCCAATAAGCCACTCTATTGGTCAAATCATTATCTCCACAATTTTTTGCACTTGCAGCATACATATCACCAATCATTATATAAGCCTGACCATTGTTAGGATTATACTTTAATGATTTTCTTGCATTGGTACGAGCAGCAGAATATTTCATTGCTTCTTTATTAATCATGGCAATGTAATAATAAATTTTTGCTAATTTATCAGTATCAGTCATTGTTGTGGCTTCCTTCAAATATATCAATGCTTTTGAATAATCTTTATTTGAACCACTCAAATACATTCTTGAAATTAAATAAGCAGCCTCTGGTGATGGTTCAAGTTGATAAAGTTGAATAGTAGCATCCATGAACAACTGTTCTTCTTCGCATCCTTTTTGATCAAGAATTGAAGTAATTTTCTTTAGTAATTCAAGATCTTTATTATTTTGGACATATTTTTTTGAATAGATTGTAATCAAATCTTCACAAGTAGCAAAAGGTTCGAAAAGATTTTCAACAGTCCCTTTCACATTTTGCCATCTTTCTAAATCTTTGTGTTTGGATTGATATTTTTTCAAATTATAATCAATAATTTCACTAACCTCTTCATAAGTCTCAACAACAACTGAAGATTCAATTAATCCCTCTTTTGCCATTTTTGCAGTTAAGCGAAAATAATAAATTACATAAGGACCTTGTGACTTATTCTTTGTTAGACTAACAGACTCCTTAAACATATTATAGCATCCTTCATAATCAACTGTTTTGTACTGATAATAGTCAACTGCTTTTCGTCCAAGATTAGTTCCTTTACTACCAAAATACTCTATGCGCTGATCATAGATCATCATTAAAGTATCAATATACTTATCTCTTTTATTGGAATCTTTTTCTTTTTGGATAAAATATTTCATCATCTTAACACCATCAACATAAGTATATTGAGTACCAAGCGGACAATTATTATAAACCCATCTCCATGGTGATATTGCATCATTAATTATCTCCCCTTTGTATTTGTTAGATTTCCATTGGCGATAAAACTCACGATATAAAGAAA
>JAOZUV010000170.1 GCA_029938505.1 Bacteroidales bacterium
AAATAGGGCCTTTTTCTTTAAACGCTTTGTCTAAAACCGACTCATATTGCTCAGTATTTCTAGCAACAAATACGGGAACTCCAAACATAGAATTACTTGATATAGTATCCGTATTTTGTAAAGTAGTTCCGTATCTATTAAATCCTTTCCGCTCTTACTTGATACGGATGAGAGCTAACTCAGCATCATTCAATACCACAAATACAATTTTAAGATTTAGGTGTTTAACAAATAGTTTTGTTTTTTATCTGATAAGCTCAATTACTAAATCCTGAATACCCGACCACATAGAAGTAATTCCCAAACTCTTTTAAAGTAAGAACCATCTATTGAGCAACTGTTGCCATAAAATCACGATTTTAAACGGAAATAAAATTACGAAAAACATTGAAATTCAATGATAAGATTTACTATCTATACTTACTTTCCGTTTTTAATAATTAGTTACACAAAGCTTTTCAGTAATAAAATGTGAAGTGTATTCCTGGAATCGTTCTTAGTAAATTGCAGCTTTGATTAATTCAATATCACAAATCACATAATTAACTTCAGAAAGCAATTTACTCACCAAGCCCTTATTTAAGAATTTTACGAACACTTATCCCTAAAGACGTTTCGATTTTTAGGAAATATATATTGTCATGGTATGGAAGCATATTAATTTCCAACTCATTATTATTTATCATTTCATCAGAGGAGAAAATTACGTGGGAAAAAATATCAAATAGAGTAATCTTAGCTCTACTCACAGATTTCTCAAAACGTATGTACAAAGATGTCACGACTGGATTTGGAAAAAGTTTGATTTCGTGATCACTTGTATTATTGGATTCGATACCAGTATAATCTGTTAAATTCCAAAGCTCCATATTGTTGAGCACTGTATTTGAAGCAACTTCTTGTAAAAACAGAGCTGTATTTTCAGTCAAACTACCCATATATTCATTACCAACAACACTTTCAGTGAAAATAGTTGAAAAATATACGCAGGCCTCTAAATAAGACCCATAATAAGAAGGGTGTCCTAAATCGGGGTTATATAATTCCAAAGTCGGTCTTTCTTCAACAACAGTTTTCCATGCACTTCCAATAGGTGAAACCAAAAAATTATATTTATCAGCTAAAATCACGGTTCCCTCAATAATCATGTCCTGAAATTCTCCATAAGGATAATGTATACCATTAAAATACACACCATTTTTCATAGCCCAGTCCATAAAAAATATAATTTTTGTATGAAGATTATTTGCAAGTATTATTTGCTTGAATTCATTGATGGGAGGTTCAATATAATAATGATATTCGGGAAAAGCTATATGATAATGTGATCCTTGTAATATTACATAATCCCATTGGCATTCATTTATCTTATTTCTGGTTTCTTGAAATTCAAGATGCTCCTCTAGCGAAGTCCCAGATCTGAGTTGCCTCCCAATAAAAACATCTTTACCGGCTGACCTTGCCATCTCCTCAAACATTTTGGGCATATTATTAAAAGAAGTAAGGCTATTCCCAATAAACAAAATCTTTTGCTCCTGCGAAAAACCTATAAAATGAGAAAAAATAATGATGAAAATAAATAATGATTTTTTCATGATTTAAATGTTGAACTCATTCGAAAAAACTAACTAATTCAATCTTTTTTTAATGTATTGTTGTATATGAGATTTTCTTAAATACATAAACCCTATAAATTATAATAAATCGGTTAATCCCAATTTCATTTTTTTTTAATTTTACGCTGAGTCCTATAAAAAATTTGAAGATTTATTTTATTCATATGAATACTATTGTCAACGATAAGGATGTAAAGCAGCTTTTGAAGATGGATGATGTTTTCGTTTCCATCCATAAAAGCTATAGGGAAAATGAGTTTGGATGAAAGCAGAAAACAACTCACTTCCCTAAAAGGAATTGGTGATTGGACCGTCGACATTTACCACCTATTCTGCCTACAGTAAAAGACATTTTTCCTATAGGAGATATTGCGATAGTAAACACCATCAAAAAGTTGACTGAAGCAAAAACCAGAGAAAAAATTCTAGCCCTCTCCAAAAATTGGAAACCATTACGCTCACTTGCCACTTATTTTTTATGGCATTATTATCTGAGCGTAAAAAGGAAATAAACAAAACTATAGAAAAAGTTGTATCCGATTCAAAAAATTGGATCAAATACCTTTTGATTTAATTGGAGAACTTGCCACTAAAATGAGTTCTGAAGAATGGATTAATATCTACAAAAAAAGCCTGAAATTAAGATTTCAGGCTTTTTTATTTATCTTATAAACACTTAATTATTCATACCGAATTGCATCCACAGGGTTTTTATTAGCAGCATTATAAACATTACCACCAATAGTTACAATTGAAACTACCAAGGTTATAATTGTTGGAATAATAAAGGTACTGATAGTAGCACTTTGATAAATCTCATAAATACTTCCCAGTAACATTTCGGCTAAATAATAACCCAATACCGAACCTAATATCGATGAAATGATAATAATAATCATAAACTCACGATTCAGCAATCTTACAATTTGAAAAACAGGGGCACCCAATACTTTTCGGATTCCAATTTCTTTGGTTCGTTTAATTACTTTTAATGAAACCAGTGTATAGAGTCCTACAAGCGATAAGATCACAGAAACTATGGCTAAAAACAGAAAGATATTAATAATATTTTTGTTTACACTTATTGCCTCAGCTAATCTTTCTTGTTGTAAATATCCAGGATAAACAGCATTGGGGATTAGTTTTTCCCATTCTAGGCGCATATAATTATTGAGCTGTTCTAAATTCTTTTCCTCTCCTTGAACAACCAAAATCCGCATGCGTTCCTTCACTCCTAATTTTAACATGGTAGGACTGATATCTACCCAATATCCAAAAGGATAAAAATCCTTAACAACACCAATTACAGTTAATTCAGTGGTGTCATTTTCTCTTAGTTTTTGACCAATAGCTTTTTCCCAACCATAGGTTTCCACAAATTTTTCATTAACAATTATTGCCTTTTCACGTTCCGATTCTTTAAAATCTTGATCAAAATATCGTCCATCTTTTAGCTCAAAACCCATGGTTTCAAAATACCCTCTTCCAATATCAAAACCTCTTACTTCATGCTCCTCAGTTTCTCCCCATTTAAGAGTACGATTGTAATTTGACCAACTGATATGCTCTTCTGACCAACCAATACTTTCAATCAATGGGTTTTGTATAATCGTATTTCTGAACAATTCCAAGGTTGGATTGTTATCAAAAGGAACTGCAATCAAATTATCTTTATCGTAACCCATCGAAAGATTTTCCTGAAATTTTGCATTCTGCGTAAATATTACAGCCGAAATTATCCCTGTTACAGCTAATATAAATTGAAGAACTAATAATATTTTTGAAAGCATCCCAGCTCCACTATGTTTTACATCTCCTTTTAAAATATTAATTGGATTGAATTTACTTACATAAAAAGCAGGATAAGAACCGGCAGCCAGTCCTGTTACGATTAATAAAACAAAAAGAAATAGCCATAATTCACCACCACCAAAAAAATCTATCTGTAAAGTATATTCCCACATTTTACTCCATTCATCAATTAAATAACTTCCAATTAGTAAGGAAATTAATAAGGCAAAAAAACATAATAAAATATTTTCGCCTAAAAACTGAATAATAGTATGTCTTCGCAATCCTCCCATTACTTTACGCAAGCCAATTTCTTTTAAACGGCGACTAGAAATAGCCAAGGCTGTATTTGTAAAATTTAAACAGGCCAATAATAAAATTAGAATCGCCATAATTGTAGGAGCTACTAAAGCTGCCGGATGAAGCCCTTGTTGAAACCAATAATTCCAAGTATCACGACCAGTATTGGGGATATCTTTTAATTTTTCGAGATAAAATCGTCCAATTTGAAAATCTTCTCTAGCTTCATTTTGGATAGGAATGAATTTCGCTAACTGATTTTCAATAGTCTGAACATTATTTTTGTCTGGGATAATTAAAAACGTACCCGCAATCCATGATCGCCAATTAAATTCATCTATTTCGTTTATTTCAATATAATTATTGATATTGGTCAGAATACTGATTTGGAAAGTAGTGTTCTCTGGCAAGTCTTTTAAAATAGCACTTACTATATAACTTCTTTCTTTTCCATCATTCAAAAATATTCTAAGCATCTCCCCCATTGGGTCTACATCTCCAAAACAAATTTTGGCAAACTCTTCTGTGATGAGTATATTTCCCTCATCTTTTATAGAATTAACATCGCCCTTTATGGCTTCATAATCAAAAATGTTGAAAATATTAGAGTCTCCAAAACCAACTGTTTTATTAAAGATTTTCTCCCCATATCGTATAGCCATTCCATTGCGATGAACTCGAGTAATTTCTTCTACACCAGCCATAGATTCACCAATGGAAGGTCTAAGCGAAATTGGGTTCATTCCATAGGCCTGATTACGACCATTGGTTTCTTTTGTAAATCCAACTTTATAAATTTGATCTTTTTTCGATAATATACTATCAAAATCATTATTCCAACGATAATTATAATAAGCAACAATACAACTGGCCAGAGCAATCCCCAAACCAATAACATTAACTATTACAAAGAATTTATTTTTGAGGAAATTCCGTATAGTAACTTGCAAAAAGTTTTTAATCATGAGATCTATTATTATTTTATAAAATAAGCATTAATTAAAGCAACTTCTCAATTATACTCATATAGACGTTAGAGAGCTCCAAAGGTTACAAGTAATTTTTTTATCACTCAATGATTATATCTCTTGATCAGCTTCAATCTTTAATAAATCTAAAACATAGCTTCTCTATTATTGATTTGGCTTTTATAAGATTCCGTTTCACCTTCAATAAAAATAAGCGTATTTTTGTTAAGTATAAATTTTATATAATATGACAGAATACTCAGCAAATGTAAATGCACGTAAATTTTATTTTAACGACCGATCATTTAATCAGTTGATGAAAAAGCGAATTTATCATGTTTTGCTGATTGCTAGTGCCTACGACACTTTTATACTGGAAGATGACGGCCGGATTGATGAGCAGATTTTTAACGAATACGTAAGTTTGAACTTACGCTATCCCCCACAATTTATTCAGGCTGCTTCTCAGGAAAAAGCGTTGGAAATATTGGAAGATGAAAACATCGACCTTATTATCACAATGTTAAGTGCTGAGGAACGTGATACTTTTACTTTAGCTTCAAACATAAAAGCCAAATATGCAGATATCCCTATTGTAGTTTTAACGCCATTCTCTCT
>JAOZUV010000171.1:0-3347 GCA_029938505.1 Bacteroidales bacterium
TATGCTTTATGCTTCGGAATTGGACGGAAATAAAATAAAGTATAAAAATGAAATCGTAAAAATAGAGGACGATTACAGACAAACAGGAAATGTTAAAGATTTGTTTGAGCGTTGGAATAAATTGCCAAAATCAAACGGAGTATTCGACAATTGGGCTTCTCCCTATGAATTTCAAAGCAAAGCAATCACAAAAGGGCAATTAAAGATTTTAAAACAAGAAGACAGTAGTTTCATTTTCAATCGTTTCTTAGAGATTCTCAGACACAATGTAGTTTCAGATAAACCAAATGCGTTTAATAAAATATTTACTCTATTCCTCTGTAAAATTGTAGATGAATATTCTAAGAATGATGATGATCAATTAGAATTTCAATGGCTTGAAGGAAAGGATAACCACATTTCTTTTCAAAAAAGATTAACAGACCTTTACAATAAAGGAATGAGAGAACTTTTAGAAAAGAATGTAACAGATATAAGTGATTCTGAATTCGATAAACGTTTTCTTCAGGTTGATGAAAAATACAAAGAAGAATTTAAAAATATCCTTACGGAAATTCGACTAAAAAAGAACAATGAATTTGCAATAAAAGAGGTGTATGATGATGCTTCTTTTGAAGAAAATGCAAAAGTAGTAAAAGAGGTAGTTGAATTACTTCAAGATTATAGAATTCGCTATAATTATCGTCAGCAGTTCTTAAGTGACTTCTTTGAATTATTATTGACAACTGGATTAAAACAAGAATCAGGGCAATTTTTCACTCCCGTACCTATTGCTCGCTTTATTATAAAAAGCTTGCCGTTACAAGAAATTACCAAAGCTAAAATTGAAGCAGGAAATAAAAATGATTTACTCCCTAATGTAATTGATTATGCTGCGGGAAGTGGTCATTTTATTACTGAATCGATGGAAGAAGTCCAGAAATATATTGATGACTTATCTCTTGCCGATTACAAACCTGAAATAAAAAAGCAAATTGATGGTTTCCAAAGAGTTCAATTCGACTGGGCAGAGAAATATGTTTATGGAATTGAAAAAGATTACCGTTTAGTAAAAACGGCAAAAGTAAGTTGCTATTTACATGGTGATGGTTTGGCTAAAGTTATACATGGTGACGGTTTAGGCGATTTCTCTACTTCAACAGAGTTTAAAGATTTATTGAAAGAAACCGATAAAACTTATCCGCAAGACAATAAACAATTTGATGTAATTATTTCAAATCCTCCTTATTCTGTTTCGGCATTTAAAGGTTTAATGGATGAAGATAAATCACAAAAAGCATTTGATTTATATAATAGATTGACCGACCAGAGTAGTGAAATAGAATGTTTGTTTATTGAGCGAACCAAACAACTACTTAAAAATGGTGGTGTGGCAGGTATTATTCTACCAAGTAGTATTTTAGGTAAAGAGGGTATTTATATTCAAACACGTGAGATCATTTTAAAATATTTTGATATTTTGAGTGTTGTAAAATTAGGTTCTGGAACTTTTATGGCAACAGGAACAAATACTGTTACTCTATTTTTAAAACGAAGGAATAATGCCGATGCATTTAATATTGAAGAAGCCATAAAAAAAGTTTTTGCTCATCTACAAGACCTTACTATCAATGGAATTGAAAAACCATTGCAAAAGTATATTTCTCATGTTTGGGATAATATTTCGTTAGATGATTACAAAACGTTGTTGCAAAAAGCACCAAACGAAAACATTAAACAACACGAAATATATCAAGAATACTCTAAAAAAATTAAAGCTAAAAATGAGCAAGAAAAATGGAATAGTATTTTAGCTTTAGAGCAAGAGAAACTACTTTATTTTATTATAGCTTACCCTCAAAAGTTAGTATTAATAAAAACAGGCGAAAAGAATAAAGAAAAGCAGTTTTTAGGCTACGAATTTAGCAACCGCAGAGGAAGCGAAGGGATTCACCCCATGCAAAAAAGCAAAACAATTGACGATTGCACTCAATTATACGATACCAATAGTTTTGAAAACCCAGAAAAGGCAAGTACCTACATTTACAATGCTTTTAAAGGAAACTTTGATTTAGAATTACCAGAAAACCTACAGCAAAATATAAGCTATAGGAATTTAAGAGAAATGATTGATTTTAATGATTTTGACTTTCAAAAAACCATTTCTTTATCGACTGAAGAAAAAGTAATCTTTGAACCTAAGTGGGGAATCATAAAATTAGATGATGAAGTTAATTTAATAACCAAAGGAACAACTCCAACTTCGCTAGGTTTTTCTTTTAAGAATAATGGAATTAATTTCATCAAAATTGAATCAATCACAGGAAACTCTATCTTGGATAAAAACAAATTTGCATTTATCGACGAGCAAACCCATCAAAAATTAAATCGTTCACAATTAAAAGAGAATGATATATTGTTTTCAATAGCTGGGGCATTAGGTCGTACGACAATAATTGATAAAGATATCTTGCCCGCCAATACAAATCAAGCGTTAGCAATTATTCGATTGAAAAGCAACTCCTTGTTTTTAGTTAAATATGTATTTATAATATTACGTTCTTGGATAATACAAAGTCAAATACAATTTCTAAAAATCGGTCTTGCTCAACCTAACCTTTCTCTGGCACAGATTAAAGATTTCAAAATCCCAATGGCTTCAATAGAACTTCAGAAAAAAATAATCAATAAAATAACCACTCTTGAGGAAAGAACAAAAACACACGTTGTTGCAGACCTTGAAGAACAAAAAGAAGCAATACTGAAAAAATATTTATTATGAATTATTCATTAGAAACCAAAATACAAAAGGCTATTTCAAATAACAGGCTTAATATAAATAAATTAGGAGAAAGAAATTGGCATAACCTTTTTATTCGGATTACCCTATTGTGTTGGAATTTCAATCTTCACGATGGTTATAAAATTGAGGTTTATACTGAAAAATATGGTTCTCATCTTGGAACAGTTATTATCTAACTATAGCTACTTTCATTTGAAAGATAACTATAGTTTCTGAAAAAAGAATTGATTTTAAAGAAATATTTGGAATAATCTAAATTTTTAAATAATAGCTCAACTTTAAATTCATGAAAACAATCTAGAGATCCAAAGCGGGAATGAAGTTATTCTATAGAGTATACGGAGAAGGGAAGCCACTCATAATTTTACATGGCTTGTTTGGGATTTCAGATAATTGGGTGACTTTCGGGAAAAAAATAGCCAAACTGGGTTATCAGGTTTATATTCCCGATCAACGAAATCATGGACAATCGCCACATAGTGATGTGTTTAATTACCTAGCCATGACGGATGATTTATACGATTTTATTGAAGAAAATGAGATTGCAAACCCTATTCTTTTAGGA
>JAOZUV010000171.1:3357-5278 GCA_029938505.1 Bacteroidales bacterium
TATTGTCGTTGATATTAGTCTCCGAGAATATCCAAAACGTACAACACATGAAAAAATAATTGACGCTATGCGTCGTATAAATTTTAATATGGTAAACTCCCGTAAAGAAGTTGAAATGCTTTTAACGGAGCGTTTACCCGACATTCGCCTACGCCAATTTATCATGAAAAATTTATATTGGGAAAGGAAAGAAAGGCTTGGCTGGAGGATAAATTTTGAGGCAATTTGCAAAAATTTGGATGAATTATTTGATGGAATAGATGCTATCGATAAATTTGAAAAACCAACGCTTTTTGTAAAAGGAGGATTATCAGATTATATTTTGGAAGAAGACATTCCTGTCATTAATTATAACTTTCCAAAAGTTCAAATTACGACCATCGAAAACACCTCCCACTGGGTACACGCCGAAGCACCTTTAGAATTTTATAAAATCGTAACTGAATTTCTATAATAAAATTAACAGCTACAATTACTAGAAAAAGTAAAGCCTGCCGTAATCGACAGGCTTTACTTAATTTAACTCTAAATCCCAGATATGCACCATATTCGAAAAAAGTGTTACCCAAACAATCGAATTGTTCAAACTCTGGGAAGATTTGAACATTATTTTAAAATTGTTACCAAAACATCGGTTTATAAACGATTCCGATAAAACCTATAATAGAAAAATTGTGCCACATTTTTCATTAATCTGTTTTTGAAAGACTTAATCCTAATACAGGCAAATGAGCGGACACATTTAAAGATCACAAACGTACATTATTCGTTCGCAAGCGTACAGATTTTTAATATGAAATTTGAAGGGACTTTTTAAGTATTCATTTCGATTTCACGTTTTTTATATACGCGATTCGCAATTTTAATACTCAACTCATAAAGGCCAAACATAGGAATACACACTAAAATTTGACTAAAAACATCAGGTGGCGTAATAATAGCTGAAAGAGTTAAAATAATCACCAGCATATATTTCCGATTTTTTCTCATAAAAGCCGGAGTAATTATTCCAACTTTGGTTAAAAAATAAACGAAAATAGGGAGTTCAAAAACAATCCCAACCGATAAAGTTACCGATACAACCGTACTAACGTACGAACTTAGGGAAATTTGATTTTGCACAAAATCGCTAACTTGATACGTTCCTAAAAAATTAATGGTTAGTGGAACAATCAAAAAATAACTAAACAACACCCCACAAATAAAAAGAAATGAGCTAACCAAAACAGCTCCTCCAGAATGTTTTTTCTCTTTGATACGTAAGGCCGGACGAACAAAACTCCAAATCTCAAAAATGATATAAGGGAAGGCTACAATTACACCAACAACCATCGAAATGTACATATGAATCATAAACTGTCCTGACATATTTATATTGATAATTTTCAATGACATATTTTCAATACAAAGCGATGGAATAGATAAAAATTCTGAAACCTGACATAATAAACGATTAGTAATAAATTCCGAATCTTTGGGTGCTAAAATAACCAAATCAAATATTATTGACCTATTCAAAAAAGCAACAATAGCCAAAATTACAATAGCCAAAAAAGAACGCACAATATGCCAACGCAATTCTTCAAGATGATCCCAAAAAGACATCTCTTTTTCTTTGGTCTTTTTTTTCTTATTCGAGTTGACTTCTGCCATTTAATAATGCTTTAGCTAAATTCAATACAAAGATGCGAAAATTAATAATAAAACGATATATGGTAATAATTAAATTGCCCGTCATTCTGAACCTGATTCAGAATCTCTGAATTATTGGGTGTGAGATGCTGAACAAAATTCAGCATGACGTAAAAATAAAAAAAGGCCTCCCTAAACAAAGAGAAGCCCTTTTTCCTCATAAAAAATCAATCTTAGGTGAAAATTATTTGAGTGTTTTCACCACCACACATTCCGTAAAAATCGCCAA
>JAOZUV010000172.1 GCA_029938505.1 Bacteroidales bacterium
AAAAAATCAGGAACTATCCTATCCATAGCCCAGTCACCACCGCCAATAACATTGCCAGCTCTTACCGAGGCAACATTAGCTGTATTTTCTTGATTGAAAAAAGAATGAATATAGGACGTGGTAATTATTTCGGAGGCTCCTTTCGAAGCGCTATATGGGTCTTTTCCACCCATGGGATCTGATTCGCGATACCCCCATACCCACTCATTGTTATGATAACACTTGTCACTGGTTATGTTTACAGCTGCTTTTACAGAAGTTGTTTTCCGAATACACTCAAAAAAATTAACAACCCCCATTAAATTAGTCTCAAAAGTAGATTGGGGTTCACGATAGGATTCCAAAACGAGTGGCTGAGCCGCCAAATGAAAGGCTATTTCAGGCTTTACTTCATCAAAATACTTTAACATGTGGTCAACATCTCGTACATCTCCATCTTCATGTTTTATTTTGGTAGCAAGACTAGTTGTTACAAAATTATCACTATTAGTAAGTGGAGGTAAAGCATAGCCATATACATCAGCTCCTAATTCCAGAAGCCAAATTGCTAACCATGACCCTTTAAAGCCAGTGTCGCCCGTAATTATAACACGCTTATTACGGTAGATGTCATTAAATAATTTTGGTTGAGTTATTCCCATGTTTTCCATTTTGCTTTTTTTTCATTCCACATTTTTTCAAGTGTTAATTTGTCGCTTAATTTATCCATAGGCATCCAAAAACCATAATGCTGGAAGGCATTAAGATTTTTATCCTTAACTAAACATCCCATTGGGTCACGTTCAAAAATGGTTTGGTCATCTTTCAGGTAATTAAAAACCTCAGGCTCCAATACAAAAAAACCACCATTAATCCATGCACCATTACCTTCAGGTTTTTCCTGAAACTTAAGAATATTGTTATTCCCGTCTAATTTAATAGCTCCAAATCGCCCGCTAGGTTGAATGGCAGTAAGGGTTGCTATTTTCTTTTTTTCTTTATGGGATTTAAGCAATGCATTTATATCGACATTAGCAAGACCATCACCATAGGTCATCATAAAGGTTTCATTACCAATATATTCCTTTACTCGTAACAAACGCCCACCAGTCATTGTGTTTGAACCTGTATCCACTAATGTGACTTTCCATGGTTCTGCATTCTTATTATGAATTTCCATTTTATTATGAACCAAATCGAAAGTTACATCGGCTTGATGCAAAAAATAGTTGGCAAAATATTCTTTTATAACATATCCTTTGTAACCTAAACAAATCACGAAATCATTGAAGCCATAAGAAGAATAAATTTTCATAATATGCCAAAGTATAGGGTTCTCCCCTATCTCTACCATAGGTTTTGGCTTTATGTTTGTTTCTTCACTTAAACGGGTTCCGAATCCTCCTGCAAGAATAACAACTTTCATGGGCTGTGGGTTTTAAAATTTCTTAATCAAATTTAACATTTTTTTTAAGTGGATACTAATGCGCCTTCGTTAATTTATTTTTGAGTCTTTTTTATTAAAAATGTATGGTTGATAATTAATAAAGCAGCCATGATCAACCAATAGAAAATTCAGTATATTTGAATATATAATGCACGTAAATTTAGCGAATAAATGAGTATTGTTAAATTATTAATATGAAAGATCTTTGTAAATGGCCACTGGTTTCTGTTGTTGTTCTTAATTACAATCATTCGAGCGATACTATAGAATTTTTAGAATCATTATATAAATCAAATTATGATAATTTAGAGGTTATCGTTGTCGATAATGGATCGGAACCTGGAGAAGCTGAGTTGATAAAAGATAAATTTAAGAATGTTGAGCTTTACCGGGTTGAGAAAAATATTGGTTATGCTCCTGCAAATAATATTGGTGTTAAACAAGCCAAAGGAGAATATATTTTTTCGCTTAATAATGATATAGTTGTTACAGAGAATTTTATTTTTCCCTTATTAAAAGTACTTCAGGATAATCCAGATATAGGAGCGGTTTGTCCTAAAATTTATTTTTATGATGAGCCTCAAAATATACAATATACGGGCTATACCGAAATCAACCCAATTACTTTAAGAAATAAATCTATTGGATATAATGAACCAGATAATGGTCAGTATAACAGTGATCATATTACAGCTTTTGCCCATGGTGGAGCTATTATGTTTCCAGCTAAATTAATAGAAGATGTAGGTCATATGAGCGAATATTTCTTCCTTTATTATGAAGATATGGATTGGTGTAAGAAGATCAGGAATGCCGGATATAAAATTTGTTATGTTCATAATTCTTCCATATATCATAAAGATTCAGTTACAACAGGAGCAAACAGTCCCCTCAAAACATATTATTTAAACCGTGGACGATTGATATATATGCGACGTCATATAAAATTCCCTTTGATTATCATTAGTCTGTTATATGTATATCTTTTTGCTTTCCCAAAAAACATTATTTGCTTTCTTTTCAAAAAGGAATATAAGCAGATGAAGTCTTTCATTCGGGCTTATGGATGGTTTATCGTTCATTTTTTTGATAAGAACATGACTTCAGATCCTATAAATATTTGATTGAATAATTTGGATAATCAATACTATTTTTTTTAGATAAGAAACTCATGCAATACAAAAAAACTCGTACAAACTACCCTCTTATTTCAATTATTACTGTGAATTATAATCATTCAGAGGTTACTTGTGAGCTTATCGAATCACTCAATAAAATTAACTATCCGAATATTGAGATAATCGTTATTGATAATAATTCTCTAGATGATGATCCCACTATAATAAAACGCAAATATCCAAATGTAATTTTAGTCGAAAACCCAATTAATTATGGTTTTGCTGCTGGCAATAATTTTGGTTTAATGCGTGCAATGGGAAAATATATCTTATTGTTAAATAATGATACTGTTGTTACCGAAGATTTTATTGAGCCTCTTCTTGATAAATTAGAGAAAAACCCAGGTATTGGTGCTGTAAGTCCTAAACTAAGATATTTTCATACTCCTGATACCATTCAATACGCTGGTTTTACACAAATAAATCCGCGTACCATGCGTAATTTTTCCATTGGATTCAACCAAAAAGATAAAGGACAATATGATACTGATAAAGAAACAGCTTATGCGCATGGAGCTGCAATGATGGTTCCCATGGAAGTTGTTAAAAAGGTTGGTATGATGTCATATATTTTCTTTTTGTATTATGAAGAAGCCGATTGGTGTGCAAGAATTAAAAAAGCTGGATATAAGATATTTTATGTACATAACTCTTTGGTTTATCACAGAGAATCTATTTCAACAGGAAAATTAAGTGCGTTGAAGATCTATTATTTGAATAGAAACAGAATTGTTTATATGCGCAGAAATATTGAGGGTAAGGATTTTTATATTGGTATTTTATATCAATTATTTGTGGCCATCCCTAAAAATGCTTTTATGTATTTAATACAAGGAAAAGCTAAACTTTTTCATGCGTATTATCGCGCTGTTGGTTGGAATTTACGAAATCTTTTTAATAAGGAAATTCATGAAAATCCGATGCTTTGATTTTGTAGTGAAATGTAGTAAATTTAATTTTTAAATATATTTATGATGATTTTTAGCCAGTTATTTTCTTTTTTGCAATGGATTGTATTGATCTATTTAGGCTTGTCTTCTCTTTACATTTTTGTTTTTGCTTTTTCATCTCTTTTTTATAAAGATAAAAAGCATGAATTGAATGATAAACTCAGGAAATTTTTGATTCTAATTCCAGCCTATAAAGAAGATATAGTAATTAAAGACGTCGCTAAAGATGCTACTCTACAAAATTATCCATCTAAATTATTTGATGTTTATATAATAGCTGATACTTTAAAAGCACAAACTGTAAAGGATTTAAAGAATATACCTGTAAATGTTTTAGAAGTTAGCTTTGAGCAAAGTACAAAAGCAAAATCAATTAATAAGGCATTGGAAATGATTGAGCATGATTATGAAGGAATCATAATATTAGATGCTGATAATTTGATGGAACCTGATTTTATCAAGAAGATTAATGATGACATGAATAAAGAAGCTATTGCTATTCAGGGTCATCGTATTGCTAAAAATAAAAACTCTTCATTGGCTGTTCTGGATGGAGTAAGTGAGGAAATTAATAATAGTGTATTCAGAAAAGGTCATGTATCGTTGGGTTTATCTTCGGCACTTATTGGTTCAGGCATGGCTTTTGATTTCCAGATTTATAAATCTATAATGTCTGAAATTGATTCCTTTGCTGAAGATAAAGAAATGGAATTCAAACTATTTAAAGATAAACACCGAATTTCATTTCTTAGTAATGCCTATGTTTTTGATGAAAAAGTAAGTACGGCTGAAGTTTTTGTAGGACAACGATCTCGTTGGATTGCCTTTCAACTTATTTATGCAAAGAAATTCTTTTTCCCTGCTTTATACCAATTATTTACAAAAGCAAATGTCGATTATTTTGATAAAGTATTTCAACAATTACTTCCACCACGAATTTTGCTCTTAGGTTTAACCACCATATTTGCTGGAATTTCTACAGTGTTTAATCAAGGTAGTTTGTGGTATGCTTGGTTAATTATTTTTATTATTTGTGTTTTAGGTATTTTGATTGCCATTCCAAAAAAACTATACACTTTAAAAACCTTAAAAGCAGTTGTTCAGTTACCGCTCGGATTTGCATTGATGTTTCTTTCATTATTAAAAATTAAAAAAGCACAACAAGGATTTAATCCAACACAACATTCAGTAAGTAGTACTGATAAAAATTCAAATTAAAAAAACATGAAAATATTATTCGGAATACAAATCCTATTTTTAGCCTATCTTGGCTTTTCCAGTATTTATATTTTTGTTTTTTCTTTTGCGGGTCTTTTCCCAATCCGGAAACGAAAAGTTATTAATTCTAAAATACGTAAATATGCTGTGATGATACCTGGTTATAAAGAAGATCAGGTTATCATTGAAGTTGCAGAAAATGCACTCAATCAGGATTATCCCTCAAATAAATATGATGTAATTGTGATTGCAGATTCTTTCAAAGAAAAAACCTTTATAAAATTAAAAGAGTTACCTATTCAAGTTATTGAAGTTTCCTTCGATTTAAGTACAAAATCAAAAGCTTTAAATGTAGCAATGGCACAATTGCCTGATATCTATGATGTGGCCATCGTTCTTGACGCTGATAATTTGATGGAAGTCAGTTTCATCTCAAAAATTAATGAGGCTTTTAATAAAGGATTCATGGCAGTTCAGGGGCATCGCATAGCTAAAAACATGAAT
>JAOZUV010000173.1 GCA_029938505.1 Bacteroidales bacterium
ATGAAATGCCAACTCCCATTCCACCTTGAATGATTGGAACTTTTATTTTAAGATCACCTATATTGAATGATTTCAATGTGTTATTGATTTTAAGTTTAAACATAAGCTAAGAAGTATTGGTAAATTAAAGCACAAATACTTAAATCTTAGTTCTCTGCAAAATTACGCTTTTATTCAATGGTTTTGCATTTTATTTTTATAATCTACAAAACAGAGATTGATCAATACCAATGCAATGAAGTAATTTTGACTTTATTTATTTTTTAGATTTTTTCTTCTTTTTACGTTTTTTGGCCAAATCTTGTTCTTCTTCTTCTAAAAGTGATTTCCAATCCTTGGTTTTATCTTCAGTAAGACTTAATGTAATTTGATAGTCTTTTTTAGAAATATCCATTCGTTGGATTGATTTTCCAAGGTTTTCTTCAACTTCAGCTAATAAATCTTTTTCTTCTGTACTACAAAATGAAATCGCTTGTCCCTTGTTTGCTCCTCGACCAGTACGACCAACTCTATGAACATAATATTCTGAGGTGTCAGGTAAATCATAATTAACAACATACTCTACATTAGGGATGTCAATTCCTCGGGCACTTACATCAGTAGCAATTAAAACTTTCAAATCGCCTGTTCTGAAATTTCTCATAGTGTGCTCGCGATCATCTTGTAATTTATCACTATGGATAGTGTCTGATATAATACTTACTCGTTCCATAGCCTTTTTTACACGTTCAGCTCTAACTTTCGTTCTTACAAATACCAAGATTTTCTTATCAATATTATTTTTGATAAAGCTCTCTAAAAAAAAACGTTTATCATCCATTTCTATATAAGCTACAGCATGCTCAATATTTTTAGCCACAGGATCTTTAGGCGAAATTTGAATACGGATGGCATCGGTAACCAGTGAATAAGCCAGATCTTTTATCTTTAAGTTAATAGTAGCGGAAAAGAAAAGTGTTTGTCGCTTACGCGGAAGGTGACGCATTAAATCACGAATATCTTTGATAAACCCTAAATCAAGCATATGATCGGCTTCATCTAAAACCAAAATTTCTACACGCTCTAATCTTAGGTAACCTTGACTATGAAGGTCAAACATTCTTCCAGGTGTGGCAATTAAAACATCTACTCCATGAGCAAGCTGATCAATTTGTGGTTCTTGATCAACACCACCGTGAATACAGAAAGATGTAATTCTGGTATGTCTACCTAATTCGTAAAAAACATTTTCGATTTGTAAAGCCAGCTCATGAGTTGGAGCCATTACCAGGCATTTAATACCATCTGGACGATTGTCAATTTTACGTTCTTGCAAAAGATGTAATATAGGGATGGCAAAAGCTGCCGTTTTACCTGTACCAGTTTGGGCAATAGCTAATACATCTTCTCCCCTTAAAATAGGAGGAATAGATTTATATTGAATATCTGTAGGTTTTGTATATCCGAGTTTGGAGATGCTTTTTTTGATTCCCTCGGCAATGTGATACTGTTCGAATTTCATAAAAAATAAATATGCGGCAAAGATAAGAATAAGAACAGAACTATTTGGGTTATTTTTAGGATGTTACTCCAATTTTCCTGCAATAAATCCTGTTGTCCATGCGGCTTGTAAATTAAAGCCTCCGGTAATGGCATCAATATCTAAAACTTCACCTGCTAAATAAAGGTTTTTACAGACTTTACTTTGCATTGTTTTCATGTCGACGCTCTCTAAACTTACTCCACCACAAGTTACAAACTCATCTCTAAAGCTTGTTTTTCCTTTTACAGAATAAATATCATTGGTTAAAATATTGCTTAGTTTATTCAGACCTTTTTTTCCGAGTTCGCCCCATTTTTTTTGAGATGATAATTCAATTTTTTCTAGAAGAAAAATCCATAATCGGTCAGGGACAGAAAAAGGACGGTAGTTCGACAGTATTTTATTGGCATGTTTGTTCGCAATATTTCCTAATTGTTCAATAACAACTTCATTATTTATTTCATTTACCCAATTTATCTGAACATTGAAATTATAATTTATTTCGCTCAAAGTTCGGGCGCCAAAGGAGGATAATTTTAAAATAGCCGGGCCACTCATTCCCCAATGTGTTATTAAAAGAGCACCGTTCGATTTTAGTTTTGTGCCCTGTATACGTACCAAAGTATTTTCTACTACAATGCCCATAAGATCAGTGATGGGAGATTTTGGTATATTGAAAGTGAATAGAGAAGGGACAGGTTTTTCGATTTTATGACCAAGGGTTTCTAGCCAGTCCAACCCTTTTCGTTGGGGTGAACCTCCTGTTGTTACAATTACTTTATCAAAAATTTGTGGAATTAGATTGTTTTTTGAAAAATGCAATTCTATTTGATCAGCCTTGGGTTTGATGGTTTGTATGCCCATCTTTGTTTTAATCTCAATCGAAAGTCTTTTGGCTTCATATAAAAAACAATTAATAATACTTTGCGAATCTTGTGATTGAGGAAACACACATCCATCTTCTTGAATAACTAATGGCACCCCTCTTGATTCAAACCATTCGTAGGTATGTTTTGTATTAAATTCTTTGAATATTTTTTTTAATTTTTTTTCTCCACGAGGATAGGCTTTGCATAATTCACTGATAGAGTGTTCACCATTTGTGAGATTGCATCTGCCGCCACCTGATATTTTAACTTTAGCTAATACATCATTGGATTTCTCAAAAATCACAACCTTTGCATTTGGATAATTCTCCTTTACTTTGATAGCTGAGAAAAATCCGGCTGCTCCACCACCTATAATTGCAATTTTCATTTTTCGATGTTTTTACCTTGCACAATTTACACAATACACACTTTCGGGTCTGAATAAAATACGACCCAATGGAATGGGCTGATTGCACATCATACAGAGCCCAAATTCTTTTGTTCCGAGTTGCGATAATACATGATGCAATCCTCTTAGTTTATCTTCGGCTTTGCGTAAACTTGCTTCAACTATACTTTTATTATTTATGGCGTCCATGCGCGAAACCCTACCAATAGCATCGTCAGGAGCAATGGGTTTAGTCATTTCTTTGTAATCTGCAACTATCTTCTCCGTTTTAGCGATTTCATCAACTATTTTTTGTTTTATGTTTTCTGTATCCATTGGTAATTTGTTAATTTAAAAGCTACTTATGTTTGGGTTTACGATGCTGAGCAGATTCCAAATATAATTTCTGAACTTTCTCCTTAGCCCAGGATGTTCTTCGTAAGAATTTTAAACTAGAACCGATGGATGGATTACTGATAAAACAATTGATTTTAATTTTTTCACCTAGCTTTTCCCAGCCATATTCATCTACCAAATACTCTAATATTTCTTTCAGTTTAACTCCATGCAGTGGGTTATTGGGCTGTTCTTCAATAGTAGTGTTTTTTCCCATCCGTACTTAATTATTATCTGAATTTAAAATTTCTAATTCTTTCCCAAAATCGTATTGCAAATCTTCGTGCAATGAATGTAGCGTTTTTTTTATAGAAAGGATTTGACGACTGTAAATATTTTGAAGTGTCACATTATTGTCAATTGATGGACTCATGTTTTTTAACTCTGTACAAAAATAAATCAGTAATTCAACCTCTGTTTCTTTCTTTGTTGAGTAACGATTGTATTTTTTAATGTTTCGTAAAATTTTGCGTACGCTCTTTTTAATATAAAAATAGCTATTTGTATTAATTTCAAGGAAAGCCTGATCCATCTCACTTTTTACACCATCAATATAAGCAGCTTCATTTGATGATTCGTACAAAAGATAAGTCAATAACTCTTTGTTCTCCTTTTTGAATTTAGATAAACGCAAACAAAGTTCCAACAACTCTTTTGGTGAGCGGGTGTTTAACTCTTGTTTTATTTCACTGACAGAAGCTGCTTTCATATTATCTTTTTTTACTCTTTTTATTCATGTTTTTATCGCCCCTGGTTTTTGGTTTTTTATACTTTTTTCCTTTACGGAGATAAGATCCACCTTGATTTACTTTCAGGTTTTTCTCTTTCTTCTCATGAAAAGCACCTCCACCTTCAGCTTCTTTTTTGTGTTTATGTTTTTGACTTATTTCAATAAGTTTAGGACGTTCTTCTGGGGTTAATTGTTTTGAAATTTCTACCTCTTCCGGAAAATCAGTCAATGGAATTTTATAATCCATTAAAGACTCTATGGCTTCTTTTGCAGCCTCTTCTTTTTCTGTATAGAATAAAATTGTTTTTCCCTCTTGTTCTGCTCTACCACTTCTGCCGATGCGATGCATATAATTTTCCGGATAATTGGGCGTGTCAAAATTGATAACATGCGAGATTTTATCTAAGTCTAATCCACGAGCCATCACATCAGTAGTAACCAATATTCTGTTTACTCCAGCATCAAATTGCTGTATTGATCTTATTCTGTAGTTCTGTGATTTATTAGAATGTATTACACAGCTTTCTGATCCATATCTGACATCTATTGCTTCAAATAATCTATCTGCAATTTTTTTACTCGACGTGAATACCAATACTTTACTATATTCATCTTTGTCTTCCAGGATATGTGATAACAAATTAACTTTAGTGTGAAAATTTTGCACTTTATAGCATTGCTGAGCTATATTATCTAAAGGTGTACCACTCAAAGCAATTGAGATTTTAACAGGAATAGTAAAGAAATCGTCAATCAACACGTCAACATCCTCCGTCATAGTAGCTGAGAACATAATATTTTGCCTGCGTTTTGGGAGTAGCTCAAAAATATTTGTCAATTGAAAACGGAATCCAGCATCCAGCATCACATCTACCTCATCGATCACAAGTTTCTTAACTGCTTTTAGCTGTAACACACCACTTAAGGCCAGATCATATAACCTTCCAGGTGTAGCAACTAGAATATCTGTACCTTGAGCAACATCTTGCTTTTGTGTATTAATATTAGTACCTCCATACACACCTAAGACACGAACATTAATATATTTAGTAAGGCTTTTTACTTGCTCAGCAACTTGTAATACCAATTCGCGCGTTGGCACTAATACTAATACTCTTGGGTTAAGTTGCTTTGAGAACTTCAAGTCTATTAGTATAGGAAGTAGATACGCAAATGTTTTCCCAGTACCTGTTTGTGAAATTCCTACTACATCTTTGCCTGAAAGAATAACAGGGTAAGCTTCTATTTGAATCGGTGTTGGCCCGTCAAATCCTAAATCATCAATCGCATTAAACAATTGTCTTGAAAGATTTAGATTTCCAAAAGTATCCATTTTAAAATATTTTTTTC
>JAOZUV010000005.1 GCA_029938505.1 Bacteroidales bacterium
CACAGGTTCCATTCCATAAAACCATATTTCTACCCGAAATACTATTAATATATCCCCCTAAATTTTTATCTGGAGTAAAAATTATTTTTTCATTTTTTGGTAATGAATTTACGATTTGAACAGCGTTTCCAGAAGTACATATAATATCTGACATTGTTTTTATTGCAGCCGAACAATTGATATAAGAAATGACTATATAATTAGGATATTTTTCTTTAAATTTACTAAATTCATTAGGTGGACAAGAATCAGCTAAAGAACATCCAGCTTCTAAATCTGGTAGTAAAACTTTGGTATTTGAATTTAAAATTTTTGCTGTTTCAGCCATAAAATGAACACCTGCAAAAACAATAATTTTAGCTTTTGTTTTTTTAGCATTTTGAGCTAATCCTAAACTATCGCCCACATAATCTGCAATATCTTGTATCTTAGGTATTTGATAGTAATGAGCAAGTATAATCGCATTCTTTTCATTTTTTAACCTTTGTATTTCACTAATTATTTTAGTATTTGAACCAAATGTAATTGTTTTCTTTGCATTCATTTTTTAATTCATTTTTATAAGATATATTATATATATAATACTTTAAAAACTTTATTATAATATATATATCCTGTTGATAACCGGTATAAGTTTATTTATTTTTATTTGACTTTTTTAGTTTTACAATTTAATTAACAATTTTGTTAATATATAAGCCTATTTATATAATTGAAAACTACTAATATCTATATTTACTAACAATTTTAATTAATTATATTATGTTAATAATTTCGTATTAATAATTAAGTAAAAATAGTTAATTACTGTTTAATAAATCCTGATAACATTCATCTAATTTATATCAAATGACTTTTCAATTAATAAATTGTTAATATGTGTTAGTTTTATTAGAATATAATAACAAAGTTAAAGAGAAATGAACATTTTTTTGTTGAAAAAATAAAGATTTATAAATGAGCTTATTATCAAAACACTAAAATTTATAATAAATAATAATAGCTTAATAATTAAGCTTTTGATTTAAGAGGGTAAATTTTTAAGTATTTTTGTAATTAAAACTTATTAACAATGTTTAAAAAAACGAAAATTTTACCCATTTCATGTGATCATGGTGGATTTGAAATGAAGGAATTTCTAAAAGAAAAATTAGTTTCATTAGGATATAATATCAAAGATTTAGGTACATTTTCGGAAGATAGTATTGATTATCCAGATTTTATTCATCCGCTTGCAAGTGCTGTAAATGAAGGTGAATTTGAATTTGGTATTATTTTATGCGGTAGTGGAAATGGAGCACAAATGACAGCCAATAAATATCAAAATGTTAGAGCTGGACTATGTTGGAATGTTGAACAAGCCCAACTAACTCGTTTGCATAATAATGCTAACATTCTTTCTTTACCTGGAAGATTTGTTAGCTTTGATCTGGCTTTAGAAATAGCAACAACTTTTTTGATAACTGATTTTGAAGGAGGTCGTCATCAAAACAGAGTAGATAAAATTTCAAAAATTATTAAGTAATAAAATTTGGAAACGCCTAATCAATTTAATAATGAAGCTGAAAAAATTGCTTTTGATCTTAAGCATCGGGATATAATTAATTTTAATATTTCGAAGTATGATGAGGCTGTTATACACGGTAAAGAGCAATACATTGATTTAGAGAAGGCCAAAAAACGAGCTGCATTTTTAAAATATAAGATTATTAATGATCTGGATAAATATTTGATTCAGTTTGAAGATAATTTTTCGAAACATGGAGGAAAAGTTATTTGGGTTCAGGACAGTAAAGAAGCTGTTAAAGAAATTTTAACTATTGTAAAAGAAAAATCAGCAAAACATATTATTAAATCCAAATCAATGACTACCGAGGAGATTGATTTGAATTCATCTTTAAAAAATAAAAAAGTTGAAATTTTAGAATCTGATTTAGGTGAGTATATAGTACAGCAAGCAGGTGAAAAACCCTATCATATTGTAACACCAGCTATGCATAAATCAAAAGAAGATATTGCTGAATTATTCCATGAAAAATTTGATATTCCTATTGATAGTAGTCCTGAAGAATTAACTGCTTTTGTTAGAAATTTATTAAGAGAAAAATTTCAAGTAGCAGATATTGGTATCACGGGAGCTAATTTTTTAATAGCAGATCTTGGAGCTATTACATTAACCGAAAATGAAGGAAATGGGGTTCTTTCAATGTCGTTTCCAAAAACTCATATTGTTGTTGTTGGTATTGAAAAAGTTATTCCATCAATAAAAGATTTAGATTTATTTTGGCCATTGTTAGCCTCTCATGGTACGGGTCAAAAAATGACTGTTTATAACTCTATTATTACAGGACCAAAATCTAAGGAAGAAAATGATGGGCCGGAGGAAATGTACGTGGTTTTACTTGATAATAAACGATCTACTTTATTAGCTGAAGAACGTCAGCGTAGAGCTTTATCGTGTATTCGTTGTGGTGCTTGTTTAAATGCTTGCCCTGTTTATAAAAACATTGGTGGGCATACCTATAATACCACCTATAGTGGACCTATAGGTTCTGTTATTAATCCCCATATGCTTGGGATGTCTGATTATAAACATCTCAGTTATGCCTCTTCTTTATGTGGAAAATGTACGGAAGTTTGTCCTGTAAAAATTCCACTTCACGAATTATTATTAGTTAACAGAAATGAATCGGTTAATAAAGGCTATACTACTCGTAAGGAAAAGTTAAGTATGTATTGGTGGAAAAAAATATTATTGAGCCGAAAAAAAATGGATTTAATAGGGGGTGGAATAAAGAATAAATTATTAAATAAATTTTTTAAAAAGCATTGGGGTAGTAGAAGAGAGCTTCCTAAAGTTGAAGAAAAATCCTTTAATAAACTGTGGAAAGAAAAACATAATATTGAATAAAAAACGCTAGGTATTTACCCGGCGTTTTTTATTCAATATCAATCATATATTATTTATCTAAAAGCTCAGCAATTTTGTTTCTTAATTCTTCGCCTCTTAAGTTTTTAGCAATAATAATTCCATCAGGATCTAATAAAATACTATGAGGGATTGAACTAACAGCATATAATTTTGCTGCTGCATTATTCCAATAAGCTAAATCTGATAAATGATTCCAAGTTAGCTTGTCATCTTCAATAGCTTTCAACCAGCTTTCTTTTTTCTGATCTAAAGAAATACCAATAACATCAAAGCCCTTGTCTTTATAATCGTTGTACACAGCTACAACATTAGGATTTTCGCGACGACATGGTCCACACCAAGCAGCCCAAAAATCAAGTAAAATATATTTACCACCTACCAAGGCAGATAAAGTAACAGGCTCATCATTTATATCGTTCATTGTGAAGTCAGTAAATTTTTGACCAATAGCTACTCTTTTTAAAGCAGCAATTCTTTCTCTTAAATTTAGTACGTAAGTTGAGCTATCTATAGATGGATCAAAAGCAGCAGAAATTGTATCTAATTGCTCAAGATCGAAACTTCTATTATTAGCATATGCGATGTATGCCGTAACTGTAGTGGTTGTATTTTCTAAAATATATTTATAAGTAAAGTCATTTTTTTGTTTGTCAATTTCTTCATATTTTATACCAAGTGCCTCAATTCCAGCTTCATCTTTTTCCTGACTTAGTTTACGGTATTCTGCATATAATGCTTGAAGTTGGTCAGTATAAACTTTTATTTTTTTACCGAAAGCATCGTATTGAGTTTGAGCCTCTGATCCAGTAATAACAATTTTATCTGATTGTTTTGAATCACCCGTAACTTCAATATTAGAGTTTTCTACAAATACAGGAATTCTTGATTTTTGTCCTTTTAGTTGAATAAAAATCATCTTTGGAAATTCGATAGATGCCATGTTAAAAACAGCAGTATTTTCAATGATTTTTGCAGAATCAAAATTCACCCACTTACCATCTTGGCGTTCGATTAAATAATAGCCCCCCTCATTTACACCATCTAAACTTACCTTAAGTGTAAATTGTGGTTGAGTGGTACAAGAAATAAATAATATTGTAATGATACTGAGATAAAATAATTTCTTCATAGTGTGTTTTTTCTTATGTTAGAGTTTAGTAAATAATTTTCAAAGTTAATAAATGAATTTAAAACAAGCCCCGCTTAAATTTTTTAGGTTTAAAAAATAGATATTGACTAATTATGATTATTACGATTGTAAATACAGCACTGAATAAAGAGCGTTTTAAAGTTTCAAAAAATTCGTTAAAACGAAAGACTTCTAAATAAAATAAAACTAAATGATGAACAATCACCAAAATGCTTGCATATATAAAAAACCATCGAAATCCTAAATCTCTAATGCCTATTTTTATTCCGGGATCCTGCTCGGATTTTGGTGAGAGGGCTCTGATTAATCCAGGTCTTAAATAGGCTATTAAAACACAAGCAATCATATTTAATCCTATGGTGTTTGAAAAATAATCGATACTAAATCCCATGATAAAGGATGCAATCAATAATAGCATGCGAGGTGTTTCGAGCGGAAGCAATAAGATAAACAATACGTAAACATATGGATTTAAATAACCCAGTAATTCTATATTATTAAATACGTATATCTGCAATAAAAAAAGCAGCATAAAGCGGAATATATTTTTATAAATAATATTATTCATCTTTAACCTCCTTTTGTAGATTTAATAATTCATTTCGTTTTAAATTTTTAATGATATACACATAATATAATGCGTTAAAATCGCAAGCAAAACAAATAGATGCGCTATTCAAACTTTTTCCATCCTCAGCATGGTATTCAGTTACAGTACCTATTAAAATTCCTTCTGGGAAAATCAATGAATTTCCACTACTTATAATCGTATCATTTAAGTTTAACTCTAAGTGAGTAGGAATATCTTCTAAAATCCCGTGTTTATAGTCAATTTCATTCCAGGTAATATTTGCTAGTTGATTGTTCTTTTTAATTCGAGCACTAATTTTACTGTCCTTATGCAGGGCAGACATGACCGAACAAAAACTTTCACTAACACCAATCACTATTCCAACCAAACCCTTATCAGTTATAACCCCCATATCTATTTCAATACCATGTTTTTTGCCTCGGTTTAGCATGATATAGTTATTTCGTTTATGTGTGGAATTTGAAATTACCTTCGCTCCAATAAATCGATATATTGAATCTCGATATTGAAAAACGGTATCACTAACAATAAATGAACTTTGTTGATTGTTCAGTAAAAATGTATTTTCTTCTAATAGGCAATTATTTGACTTTCTTAATTGAAAATAATCGACAATATCTGAACTAATACTATTGACGAAACCTGTAAATTGATTAGTAGAATTAATAATTACAGTCCCCTGATAATTTTGGCTGTTAATCATCAACATAAATGCGATACATTCAAGGAAAATAAACAGAAAGAAAAAACTATTTTTCCAAAGGAATGCAATTAAATACCGCATTGAGTTTTATTTTGTGTGCAATAAGATTATGTATTCCTGTTATTTAATCAGGAATGTAAATTTATCAAAGTTTTTTAGTGCAATACCTGTTCCACGTGCAACAGCACGCAATGGATCTTCAGCAACGTGAATAGGCAATCTTGTTTTTTGATGTAATCTTTTGTCTAGTCCACGAAGCATAGAACCCCCACCAGCCAAATAAATACCGGTGCGGAAAATATCTGCAGAAAGTTCTGGAGGTGTCATTTCCAGAGCATTTAAAACGGCGGCCTCAATCTTCGAAATTGACTTATCTAAACAACGAGCAATTTCAATATAATTTACTTTAATTTCTTTTGGAATACCTGTTAGCATATCTCTTCCATGAACAGGATAGTCATCAGGTGGATTATCGATTTCTGTCATTGCGGCACCCACTTCAATTTTAATTCGCTCAGATGTTCTTTCGCCAATATTAATATTGTGCTGCTTGCGCATATATTCTTCAATGTCAGCATTGAAATCGTCTCCCGCAATACGAATTGATTTATTGTTTACAATTCCTCCAAGTGCAATAACTGCAATCTCGCTGGTACCACCTCCAATATCGATTACCATATTTCCAGTAGGTTCTAAAACATCGATACCAATACCAATGGCTGCTGCCATAGGCTCATGAATTAGCTTAACTTCTTTTGCTCCGGCTTGTTCGGCCGAATCTTTTACTGCGCGTTCTTCAACTTCTGTAATGCCCGAAGGTATACAAATAACCATTTTCAATGCAGGTGGAAAAAGTGATTTTCCAGTTCCGATCATTTTAATAAATTCACGAATCATAAATTCAGCTGATTGAAAATCGGCAATAACACCATCTCTGAGTGGGCGAATGGTTTTTATATTTTCGTGGGTTTTACCATGCATCATCATAGCTTTTTTCCCAACTGCAATAACTCTTCCAGTAGCTCTTTCTATGGCTACAATTGATGGTTCATCAACAACAACTTTATCATCAAATATAATGATGGTATTCGCAGTACCAAGGTCAATGGCAATTTCTTTGGTTAAGAAGGAGAACAAGCCCATGTTTCGTTTTTTTAGTATGGTGAAATATTTTATTTAATGTTTAAAATGTCGGATTCCAGTAAATACCATCGACACCTTGTTGTTATTACAATAATCAATCGACTCCTGATCTCTAACTGAACCGCCTGGCTGAATAACAGCCGAAATCCCAGCTTTATGAGCCATCTCAACAGAATCGGCAAATGGGAAAAATGCATCCGATGCCATAACAGCCCCATTTAAATCAAAGTTAAATGAAGTTGCTTTTTCAATGGCTTGCTTCAAAGCATCAACTCGTGATGTTTGTCCAACTCCACTGGCAATCAACTGCCCATTTTTAACAAGCACAATAGTATTTGATTTAGTGTGTTTTACAATAATATTTGCAAACAGTAAATCGTTAATTTCTTGTTCAGTTGGACTTATATTAGTAACTGTTTTAAGCCCATCACCATCTTCAATCTTCAAATCTTTATCTTGAATAAGTACACCGTTTAGTGTCGATCTAAATTGTTTAACTGGAAAATTAAACGACTTCTGTAACAAAATTATTCTATTTTTCTTAGATTTAAGTATTTCTAGTGCATTTTTTTTGTATCCAGGAGCTAATATTATTTCACAAAAAAGCGTATTGATTTCTTCTGCGGTTTCTAAATCAATTTCGCGATTGCAAATTAAAACTCCTCCAAAAGCAGAAACGGGATCACCGGATAAAGCAAGTTTCCATGCGTCAAGCAATTTTGGTCGAGATGCTAATCCACAAGCATTATTATGTTTTAGGATGGCAAATGTAGGTTCTGAAAATTCTTTGATAAGATTTATAGCAGCATCTAAATCAACCAGATTATTATAAGAAATTTCTTTACCATGAAGCTTTTCAAATACTTCATCCATGTTTCCAAAGAACAAACCCTTTTGATGAGGATTTTCTCCGTAACGCAAGATTTTTGATTTTTGAATGCTTTGTTTAAAAACATCTACTTCATCTGCATTGAAATAATTGAAAATAGCAGTATCGTAATGCGAAGAAACATTAAATGCTTGAGCAGCATAAAATTTACGATCTTCTATGCTAGTTTTGCCACTCTTTTCTTTTAAAAGAGCTGAAAAGTTTTCGTATAAATTTGAAGTAGCAACAATAATAACGTCCTTGAAATTTTTAGCTGCAGCTCTGATTAATGAGATACCCCCAATATCGATTTTTTCAATAATTTCTTGTTCACTTCCTTTGCCAGTAACAGTTTCTTCGAAAGGATAAAGATCAACAATCACCAAATCAATTTCTGGAATGTCATATTGGTTCATTTGATTTATATCTTCTTCAAGTTCTCTTCGGCCTAAAATACCACCAAATACTTTTGGGTGTAAGGTTTTTACCCTGCCTCCTAAAATGGAAGGGTAAGAGGTTAATGATTCAACTGTTTTTGCTTCAATTCCCAAATTCTGGATAAATTTAAAAGTTCCTCCAGTTGAGTAAATAGTTATATTTAATTCGTTCAGGCTTTTAATGATCTCATCGAGACCCTCTTTATGGTAAACTGAAACTAGGGCGTTCTTTATCTTTTTCAATGACTTAGGGTTTTTCGAAATTCTATACAAAGAAATTAAAAATAGAACCAAGAAGCAATATATTTGATTATTATTTTTATCCTCTTTGTCTTGTTATAAAAAGAATTCGAGAGAAATATCAACAAATTTTATTTTATCTTTGGTGTATATCAATTTTATAAGAAATTATTCATGATAGTTATTCGTTTAATAAATGAAAGTTTATTATTTGCACTGCAAGCAATCAAAGTAAATAAAACAAGAACCCTGCTTTCCCTACTTGGGATTACGATAGGGATTTTTTCGATAATCTCTGTTTTTACAGTTTTTGATTCGATGGAGCGTTCTATAAAAAGCTCGATTGATTCTTTGGGCGATAATGTTTTGTTTGTTCAAAAATGGCCTTGGGTTATGGATGGGAACTTTCCTTGGTGGAAATATATTAATCGTCCGGAACCCCAATTAAAGGAACTAGAACAAATTCAAAGGAAAAGCAATACTATTGAATCTTCAACTTTTATGGTTGGGGCAAGTCGTGTTGTAAAATTTGGAAATAATAGTATTGATGCTGCTACTATTTTGGGGGTTTCGCATGATTATAATAAAGTAATGAAATTTGATCTTCAAGATGGTCGTTATTTTACTTCCGTTGAATCAAAGAGTGGAAAGGCGGTTGTTATTGTAGGCGCGGAAATAGTTGAAAATTTATTTAACAATATTGACCCCATTGGCCGTAAAATAAAAATATTTGGACGAAAATTAGAAATCATTGGCGTAACAGTTAAGGAAGGTGAAGACATATTTGGAAATTCAAATGATAATCAATTGCTAATTCCTGTCAATTTTGCACGAACTGTTATTGATCTTAAAAGGACTTCAACAAACATTATTGTAAAAGCAAAACCCAATGTTAGTAATGATGAAATGAAGGATGAACTTATTGGTATTTTACGATCATTACATAAAATTAAGCCTTCAGAAGAGGATGATTTTGCGATTAATGAAACTGATATTATTTCAAGAGGTTTTGATGGTTTATTTGCTATTATTGCTGGTGTTGGGTGGATCATTGGAGGGTTTTCATTGTTGGTTGGTGGTTTTGGAATAGCCAATATTATGTTTGTTTCGGTGAAAGAACGAACTAGTCAAATAGGTATTCAAAAATCATTGGGAGCAAAAAATTATTTTATCCTACTACAATTTTTATTTGAAGCTATTTTCTTATCAACTTTTGGAGGTGTTCTTGGCCTGTTGATTATCTTGATTATAGTTATAATTGTAAATATGCAGGGAATGCCACTTGATTTAGTCTTAACTCAAGGAAATATTATATTAGGAATTAGCGTTTCTGGATTTATTGGTTTACTGTCAGGCTTTATTCCAGCCTATAGTGCTTCTAAGCTCAATCCTGTAGATGCTATGCGCTCTACTTTTTAGTGAATAACTAGAATCGATTCAGTTTATATGTATTTTTTCTTCCTAGAAATAATTCTATCTTTACTTAAAGAATTTTAGCATATGGAAAAGCGTTGGGTAATTAATGAACAGGCTGATATAGGGGAGGTTCAGAGATTATCTAAGGAGCTTAATATTGCTGAATCCTTATCTGATTTACTTCTCAATAGAGGGATATCAACTTTTGAAGAATCCAAAATCTTTTTTCGTCCTCAATTAGATCAACTTCACGACCCATTTTTAATGAAGGATATGGATGTGGCTATTGAGCGAATTGTAAAAGCCTTATCTAATAACGAAAAAATTCTTATTTATGGCGATTACGATGTGGATGGTACCACTGCTGTAGCTCTTGTTTACACCTATTTTAATTCATTTTATGAGCATATCGATTATTATCTTCCCGATCGTTATGCTGAAGGTTATGGTATTTCTTTTCAGTCGATTGACTTTGCAGAGGAGAATAATTTCAAATTAATTATTGCTCTTGATTGTGGTATTAAAGCGGTTGAGAAAATTCAATATGCTTCCGATAAAAACATTGATTTTATCATTTGTGATCATCATCGCCCAGGTGATATCATTCCATCTGCTTGTGCTGTACTTGATCCTAAGCGCGAAGATTGTACTTATCCATTCAAAGAGCTTTCGGGTTGTGGTGTAGGCTTTAAGTTGGTTCAGGCTTTTGAGGAGCGAAACAATGTTTCGAGCCTTGAGTTAAACAGTCTGCTCGATTTAGTTGCTGTAAGTATTGCTTCTGATATTGTTCCTGTAACAGGAGAAAACAGAATATTAGCCCATTATGGACTACGTTTAATAAATACCCATCCGCGTCCAGGCATTGAAGCCATTTTAAAATATGGAAACATTATCCGTAAAAAACCCGGACAAAGTGATTATGTATTTAATCGTGAATTAACCATTAGTGATTTGGTGTTTTCTGTTGGGCCACGCATTAATGCTGCAGGTAGAATTGAAAGTGCCAGAGATTCTGTTAAAATTTTGATTACAGATAATGCTGAATATGCCAATCATAAAGGAGAGCAGATCAATAAATTAAATACAGAACGTCGAGAGCTTGATACAGTAGCAACACAGCAAGCTCTTGAAATGATACGTACAAGTAATAAATTACAGAATAGTAAATCAACGGTTGTTTATAATCCGGATTGGCACAAAGGAGTTATTGGTATTGTGGCTTCTCGTTTAACTGAATCTTATTATCGCCCTACTGTAGTTTTTACTCTTTCAAATGATTTACTAACTGGCTCAGTTAGATCAATTAAAGATTTTGATGTTTACGATGCTGTTGAATCCTGTGGTGATTTATTGGAGCATTTTGGAGGTCATAAATATGCTGCAGGCTTATCTATTAAACCTGAAAACTTTGAAGCTTTTAATACTCAATTTGAAAAATTTGTAAGCGAAAATTTAAGTGAGGAAATGATGATGCCTGAAATTGAGATCGACAGCCTATTAAACTTAAATAAAATCAATACAAAGCTTTATAATGTATTGAAACAGTTTGCTCCCTTTGGCCCCGAAAATATGTCTCCCATGTTTTTAGCAAGAGGTGTCATTGATACTGGTTTTGTAAGGATTGTTGGGAATAACCACCTAAAATTAAATGTTATTCATCCTGATATTTCAGGTCTTCCTATGGCGGCTATTGCTTTTCAACAAGGTCATCATTATGAGCATATAAAAAATGGAAAAGCCTTTGATATTTGTTATCACATTGAGGAAAATGAATGGAATAATAAGGTGACAATTCAACTGAATATTAAAGACATTAAACCTTCAACTTAGAAAGCCATTATTGCTTTACTAATTAAGAACAATCCAAACAGAACCAAGCCTATTCCTGCAAAGTGATTTATCCGTTGAACTATTTTTTGAGTTAAAAATCGTTTAATTTTATAAGAGGCAAAACATTTTAAAATGTCGGTTAATAATACTGTTAAAAGTGTGGCTGAGAAAAATACAATAACAGAATATTTATCACCTTCGTAATTAGCCGTAATTCCAACAACAACCCCCATCCAAAAAATCCACACAAAAGGATTGGCAATATTTAAAAAGAAGCCCTTGAGTGAGTAAGCTATTAACCATGCACGGTCTTTAGAATTTACTTTATTGTTTTTATTAAACTCTACTTTTCGGGTATAAGAAACAACCCCAAAAACGATCAAAACGATGCCACTTATAATTCCAAAAGCTAAATTATTTTCGGGTTTACTAATAATTTGCATAGCTCCTGCAGAACATAAGCCAACCAAAACCAGATCGCTAAAAAATATACCAATTGCTAAAAATAATCCTGATAGAAAACCACGATGAATAGTTGTTTGTAATAATGCGAAAAGTGCTGGACCAAAACCAAAAAATACAGCCAAAGACAATCCCAGAAGCACTCCTTCAATTAAAGGTCCCATTCTTTATTTTTTATAATTCTTAAGAAAAATTTCCCATGGATATAATTGTTTAGTCTTTAAAACCCTTGGAAATTTGGTTGCCCCTCCTTCTTTACCATGCTCTTTCATGTATTCATAAAAGGCATTAACAGGAAGAATTTTAACCTGAACATCTTTAATGGCGGCAATTCGTTCAACACGATAATCGTCATTTAAAATGTTAAGAAATCCATCAATTTTGTCGCGTGCGACTTTAGGATCAAGCTCATCATTGGTTCCCAAAAACCATTTATGTGCAAACATTGAATCGTGTCGAATTCCGGCCACTGTAAATTCATTAATTTCAACATTCATTTCATCTTGCAGCATTTTAATGGCTTGATTCATGTTTTCTTGAGAAAGATGTTCGCCGCAGATACTTAAAAAATGTTTTGTTCGGCCTGTGATAACAATCTCGCAATTTTTTTTGGAAACAAATTTAATGGTATCACCAATCATATATCGATAAGCACCTGCACAAGTAGTCATTAAAAGAGCATATTCTTTATTTTCTTCTATTTCTTTAATAGTAAGGGTTTTTGGGTGTTTTTTTATATTTCCCTCAGAATCAAAGTTTTCACTATTAAATGGAACAAATTCATAAAAAATACCATTATCCAAAACCATTTTCATTCCATTGCCTTCATAACCTTGCTGATAGGCAATATAACCTTCAGAGGCTAAATAGGATTCATTGAATTTAATTGGATGAGCAAATAATTTTTCTAAACTTTTTCGGTAGGGATCAATGGCAACGCCACTATGTACATACACAGATAAATTAGGCCAAATCTCATGAATATTATTTAGATTATAATGCTCAATAATTTTTTCGAGCATAATTTGAATCCAGGCAGGAACACCAACAATAACACCGATATCCCAATTTTTAGCATTCTTGATTATTTCTTCAAGTTTAGTCGACCAATCACGTTCTTTCGAAATTCGCTTACCCGGTTTGTAAAAGTGTTGAAACCAAAATGGAATATTTCCTGCCGAGATACCTGAAAGATCTCCCTCATAATAAGTGCCATTAAAATGAAGGTGAGTACTTCCACCAATCATAAGCATACCTTTTTGATAAAATTCAAGTGGCAAATCATAGCGAGTGGTAGATACTAATTGACGAACACTTGTTTTACGGATTGCACGAATCATATCAGCAGTAACAGGAATTTGTTTACTGGAGGCTTCAGAGGTTCCGGATGTGAGAGCAAAATACTTTACCCGACCTGGCCAGCTTACATATGGTTCACCATTGAGCGAACGATACCACCATTTTTTGAACATTGAATTATAGTCGAAAACAGGTATTTCGCTTTGAAATGCTTTAACAAGATCTTTTTCTTTTAAAAGATCTGAAAAATTATAATGCTCCCCAAAAGCAGTATGTTGTGCTTTTTTTAAAAGCTTCGTCAGAACTTTCTTTTGAGTAGTGTCAACATTAAAATTGCTTCGCATCTCATAAGGGAAATTTCTTAACTCGTACGCTTTTTTAATTATCGAACCCAGTATTGGCATATTTTATCTGTCTTAAACAACCTAGCAAATTTAAAAAAAAATGCCGTAATTTATCATTTCAAAATTTATATGAAAAATTCAATTTTTAAATTCGGAAAATGGCTCTTAATTTTGTTGGGAATACTGATGTTTTTATTCGTTTCATTTTTATTTTTCATTCATTGTTCTGATTATAAACCAATCCCAAAAGAACAGTTATCTGTTTCTAATTTAATTCAGCAAAAAGCTGAAAATCAATCATTATACTCGCTCTTAAGTTGGAACTTGGGTTATTGTGGTTTAGGAAAAGAAATGGACTTTTTTCATGAAGGAGGAGAACAAGTTCGCCCGACCAAAATCTTAGTTCAAAAATACCTTAATCAAAATCTGTTATTTCTTCAATCGCAAGATAGCATCGATTTTTTCTTTTTTCAGGAGGTTGACAAAAACTCCAAACGTTCTTATTATGTCGATCAAAGTGAAAAATTAAAGAATCTTTTAGTATCCTACAATTCTGTTTTTGCTGACAATTATAGGGTTTCTTTTGTGCCAATTCCACTATTAAATCCGATGGGTTCTGTTGAAGCTGGAGTAATGAGCTTTAGTCGATTTTTTCAAAGCGAAGCCGTTCGTTACGCCTATCCAAACATTGCTTCTTGGCCCGAAAATCTATTTTTATTAGATCGATGTTTTTTACTTAGTCGATATCCATTAGCTTCTGGAAAAGAACTTGTTTTGATAAATACTCATAATTCGTATTATGTTTCTGAAGATTCTTTACGGATGCTTGAGTTAAATATTCTGAAAAACAAAGTGCTTCAGGAATATGAAAAAGGAAATTATGTAATTGCTGGCGGTGATTGGAATAAATATCCACCTCATTTTTTTGATTTGTCATTGCCTTCATCTGCCTTATTGCAAACCTATGTTCATAGTCTTGATGCTGATTTTCTTCCTTCAGATTGGATGTATGCTTTTGATCCAAATACGCCAAGCAATCGTGAGCTAGTTGCTCCTTATAAGAAAGGTAAAACAAAGCTTGCTGTAATAGACTTTTTTGTAGTGTCTCCGAATATCAAAGTTGAAAGTTGTAAAGCATTTTCGTTGGATTTTGAAAATTCTGATCACAATCCAGTGAAGCTTGAATTTTCATTAATCCATGAATAAATCAGCAGCAATTCCATCTGCATAGAGTTTCCCAAGTGGTGTTAAATAAAGAACGTTTTTATTAAGTTTTATCCTTTCTTCATTTATATGTTTTGATACTGATTGATTAAGATGATTGTAGAATGAATTTCCAAAATTATTTTTAACTTGTTCAAGATTACAACCCCAACTGGTGCGTAACGAGGTCATCACATATTCGTTAAATCGTTGTGTGTCGCTTAAAACCTCCTTTTCGAATATTTGATTTTTTTCAGATAATGAAATATATTTTGAAATTTGAGAAACATTCCATTGACGTGATGTGCCGTTATAAGAGTGAGCAGAAGGACCCAAACCTAAATATTTTCCACCTAGCCAATAAGTGCTATTATGTTTTGAGTAAAAGCCTTCTTTACTAAAGTTTGAAATTTCGTAGTGGATAAAATTATGAGTTTGGGTTTGTTTCATTAGTTCTTCGAAATGAGCAATGCTTTCAGTCTCATTTACGGTGGGCATCTTCTTTTTACGGATCAAAACATCAAGAGCAGTTTTGGGCTCAACAGTTAATGAATAAGCCGATAAATGTGGAATCTCTAAATCAAAAAATAGCTGAAGATTATTATTCCATTTTTCTTTTGTTAGTCCGGGAATTCCATAAATCAAATCGATACTGATATTCTTGAAACCTGCATCTTGTGATTGTTTAATTGCTCGCAGTGCATGTTCTGAATTATGAACACGATTTAAAAATGTTAAATCTTTGTTTAAAAATGATTGAACACCAATACTTAATCGGTTGATTGAAGATTTTGAAAAGTCATTAATTTTTTGAAAATTTAAATCATCGGGATTTGCTTCCAGAGTTATTTCAACGTCATCAGCAATAAAATGGAATTTATTTAATTCATTAATAATACATTCAATCTCTTCATTGCTGAGCATAGAGGGTGTTCCTCCACCAAAATAAATCGTGTTTATTTCTTCTTTTTGCAGATACTCTTTTTGTAGGGCAATTTCAATTAATAATGCGTCTAAAAACTTAGCCCTATACTTCAATGATGCAACTGAAAAAAAATTACAATAGTGACATTTTTGTTTACAAAAAGGAATATGTATATAAATACCCGCCATAATAATCTTTGGCAAAGATAATGGGTTAACAGAACTATTATCAGTTTCTTTTTCGTAAAACAATCCTAAATGTTGTTCCTTGATCAATTGTTGACGATTTCACGAAAATTTTCCCGCGATGGTAATTTTTAATGATTCGCTCCGAAAGAGAAAGTCCTAATCCCCAGCCTCTGGTTTTACTTGTAAATCCAGGATTGAAAACAGTTTTGAAATTCGATTTTGAAATCCCCTTTCCGGTATCTGTAAAATCAAGAATTACATATTTATTTACATCAATAATATCAATTGATAATGAACCAACCCCCGTCATTGCATCCACCGCATTTTTACACAGATTTTCAACAACCCATTCAAATAAGTTTTTGTTAATTGGGGCAATTACCACACTATTTTCTGGTAAATTAATAGCGTATTTTATTTTTTTAGAGGTGCGACGTTTAATGTATTCAATGGAGTCGTAAATAACCGTAACAATATTTTCGGTTTCGAGTATGGCTGGTGAGCCTATCTTTGAAAAACGTTCAGTAATGTTTTCTAGTCGACCCAGATCATTTTCAATTTCAGACAATATTTCGGCATCTACATCTTTCATTTTCAGAATTTCAATCCACGCAATGATGGATGAAAGTGGAGTGCCTAATTGGTGAGCCGTTTCTTTTGACATTCCAACCCACACCTGATTTTGTTCAGATTTACGGGCGGTATTAAATACCAGATAAACAATTAGAAAAAATAGTCCGATTACTAAGAATTGAACATATGGATAAAATTTTATTTGCCTTAGTAATGAGGAGTGATGATAAAAAATAAAAGTTGTTCCGCTATTGGGAAGAAGAATTTCAATGGGTTCGTTCTCAAATTTCATTTCCTTAATCGTTTTGCGCACAAAATTTGGACTCTTCATTTTAAGAGAGTCAATATTTCCAAAAGCATATACATTTTTATGAAGACTATCGGTTACGATGACAGGAACTGATACAGAGTTTTCAACTATTTCGGAGAAGAATGATTCTACTAAATCACTTAAGACTTGGCGTAACTCAGTATAAATGGTTGATTCTTTATAGTAAAGGATGTTTTTTTCTTCGGGCGAAAAGTATATGTTAATTGGTTTAAATGCACTAAATTGTTTGATTAAATCTACATCCATTAATTTTTTAATGCTATCGGTATTAAAATCTACATTTCTTGAATCAATAATACTCCTATCTTGTTTTGTTAATATAATTGGAATTGTTGTATTATCTCCTATAATATTTAGGTAAAAAGTAAGATCTTTTGAATTGCTTTCGGTAGATATTCGTTTATAAGTTTCAGCCAAAAGCTCTGCCCTTTTTTGTTCTTCTTTTTGGATCTGTTCGAAAAAATTATTGGTATAATTAACCAAATTTGCCTTACGCTGAATGGCATTAGCCCATACTTCAACATTGGTGCGCTCATTATCAGCAAAACGTTGTACAATCAAATTGGTATACCAAAGTGATATTAAAACAATGAGAAATGCGAAAATAAATAAAGCAATATTCCACCGACGTTTTTGAAGATAAATATTCAAACCATTAAGTTTTAGGTTTAATTCAAACGCAATCTTATATAAATTATTCTCTAGCTTTTTATGAAAAGAAATAAGTCGACAACTACTTAAGAAACTAAGGTATGAAAATTGTAGTTATTTGATCGATTTCAAATTAAAAATTTGCATACAACTAATAAATTAGTTATTATTGCATTATATAACTAAAAGAATAGTTTATAAACAAAAGCCAAAAAAATGAAAGAACTTACAAAAGCCGAAGAACAACTCATGCAAATTTTATGGAAAATTGAAAAAGGATTTGTTCATGACATTCTGGAAAAATTACCTCTTCCAAAACCAGCTTATAATACGGTTTCTACGATTGTTCGTATTCTTGAAAAAAAGGGATTTGTTGGTCATCACGCCTTTGGTAAAACTCATGAGTACTATCCTTTGGTAAGTAAGCAAGAATATACTAAAAGCTATTTTAAAGGCTTTATGAATAATTATTTTGGGAATTCATATCAGGCATTAACCTCCTTTTTTACCAAAGAAAATAATTTAAGCATTGAGGAGCTTGAAGAAATAAAACAATTAATGGAAGCCGAAATCAAAAAACAAAAAGAAAATTAAATTTCATATCCAATGAATGCTATTATCATATATTTAATTCAATCTGCTGTATGCTTAGTATCTCTTTATCTTATTTATTGGTTCTTTTTTAGGAAAGAAACTTTTTTTACAGCAAATCGTTTTTACCTTATTGCCTCAATCTTACTTTCATTTGTTTTACCAATGTTTGAAATCCCTGTTTTTTACAATAATACAGACGTGGTTTATG
>JAOZUV010000174.1 GCA_029938505.1 Bacteroidales bacterium
TGTTATTAGCGGGTTTAACCGTTGCTGCTCGTCATGGATTGCAAATGGAAAAAGCACTTGAATATGCAGAACGTACTTATGTTGATGTGAATATTTTTGATGATGAGAATAAAGAACGTTTATCTCAGTTAGATTGTCTTCCAACATCTTGTTTCGAATCTGCGGAGCAATTGGAGCGTCAAAAAAATATTTATATGAAATATGGCGTATTTACAGAGAATATGCTGAATTGGATCATCTGTTATCTTAAAGATTTTAAAGATCAAAATCTTCGTGCTGAATTAAATAATGATGAAGATAAAATTATGACATTGGTAAATAAATATTTCCATTGCGGATAATTATTGGATCTTATAAACCCGTTTAATCCATCCCGGTAAGATGATAGCCCCTATGAATAAGTAGGGGTAAAAGCTAAATAATCGCCATAATAGGGCAAGTGCCGGAGCGAGTCCAATAGTGATAAATTCTCCTAAGAAGTTTGTAAATACAAATTCGGCAACACCACTGCCTCCAGGGGTGGGACTAATCAATAATATAACCCACATCACCAATTGTCGGGCATAGATTAATAGATGATCGCTGCCGGAAACAAAAGCTAATATTAAAAAATTCACAACGCCAAAGCGAGCTGTCCATGAAAAAATAGTGGCTAAATAAGCTTTTGTCCAAAATTTGAATGGCTTTCCTTTCATTTCTTTAGAGGTGGCAATAATTTGGTCACCAGTTTTAACAGCCCCACTTAACCATTTTCGCAGCCATCTGAATTTAAAAATTTTAATGATCACCCATTTAAAACCACGTGGGTTGATAAATACACCAGCAAAAATAATGAGAGCCAATAGTATCATGAAAACATAGCCAATGATAAAGATTCCCATAGAGCCAAATTTGCTATTAAACAAAGCGAAATTTGCTCCTTCAATAAATAGGTTTTGATAACCAGCCAATAAAATAACAATGGGTACAAAAACAATGTAGAACAACTCATCAAGCAAAGAGGTGATAAAAACAACGGCGGTTGTCTTCCCCATATTAACACCTTCTTTATTCACGATAAAGAGTGCAACAGCAGCTCCGCCAACAACACCCGGTGTTATTGAAGATGCGAATTCCCAAAGCATGATCACCTGAAAACTGCGTCGCCAGCTAAGTTTTTTGTCCGTTAGTAATCTGATGCGATACATATAACCCAGGTCGCGAACAAACATTAAACAAAGGGCAATAAAAAGCCACAAAAAAGTAGTATAGGCCCATTGAATATTTTTAAAAACCTCGACATCAAAACTCCGATAAACTAAATATGCAGCAACACCAACACCCAAAATGATGGGGATGATTACACGTTTAAAAGTGAAATAATCGAGAATTTTTGAAGAACTGTCGGTCATATGTTTTATAATCAGATGTAAAAATACGCTTTTGCGTGAGTTCTCCGACTTCAATTTTATAAATGAATTATTAAATAAACACAATAATAAAAAGGACATAATGACAGTTCTGTATTTATTAAACTGACATAATGGCGTAACAGATTAGTAAAACCCTTCATTTTTTGGCTTGGTATAGGAATTGACTAAAAAAGGGAAAGGCAACAAAAAATATTTAAATAAAAACACAACAATTAAAAAATAGGAGATAAAAAAATGAACTTAATCAGATTTAACAACAATGCTAATTATTTAAACTTATTCGATCAAATAATGAATGATAATTTTCATAAAAGCAATCATACTACATGTACTAAACCAGCAACAAACATCATCGAAAATGAAGACAGTTTTGAGTTGAGTCTCGCTGTGCCAGGTATAGAGAAAAAGGATATAAAAATTGATTTGGAAGACAATCTACTTACAATTTCTTCTGAAAAAGAAGTTGAAAAGGAAAATGTAAACTTCTCCAGAAAAGAGTTTGGATATCATTCTTTTAGCAGATCATTCACACTCCCAAAAACCGTAGAGGTGGAAAACATTAAAGCAGATTATAAAAATGGACTTTTAAACATCACCATTCCAAAAATGGAAGAAACAAAATTAAAGAAAGCAATTAAAATCTCATAATTATACCAAAGCTTGGTAAAAAAGCGGAGTCCGAAAGGGCTCCTTTTTTTATAGGATTTAGAATCTATCTTCAGAATACTGCTCGTCGTAATATTTTAAATAGTCGCCCGAAGTCACATTATCTAACCAATCTTGGTTAGATAAATACCAATCGATGGTTTTTTCGATGCCTTCTTCAAATTGAAGGGAAGGCTCCCAGCCTAATTCTTTTTGTAATTTAGATGAGTCAATCGCATAACGCAAATCATGACCTGCTCTATCTTTTACATAGGTGATTAATTTTTCAGAAGTGCCTGTTTTGCGATCCAATTTTTCATCCATCTTTTTACAAAGAACTTTAATCAAATCAATGTTAGTCCATTCGTTATTTCCTCCAATATTGTAAGTTTCTCCAATCATTCCTTTATGGAAAATCAGATCAATAGCATTGGCATGATCTTCTACATATAGCCAGTCGCGAATGTTTTCGCCTTTACCATACACAGGCAAGAGTTTGTTATTTTGAATATTATGAATAAAAAGGGGAACCAATTTCTCAGGAAACTGAAACCCACCATAATTATTTGAACAATTTGAAATAATAGTTGGGAGTTTAAAAGTATCGAGATAAGCACGAACCAAATGATCGGAGCTTGCTTTGGATGCTGAATACGGACTGTGTGGATCGTAAGCAGTAGTTTCTGTAAAAAGACCCGTTTCGCCTAAGGAGCCATATACTTCGTCAGTAGAAATATGATAAAAGCGTTTGTTAACAAAATCATTGTCCCAAATATGACGGGCAGCATTTAAAAGATTTACAGTGCCCACAATATTGGTTTGGATAAATTCCATAGGATTACTAATAGAACGATCAACATGCGATTCGGCAGCTAAATGAATGACGCCATCAAATTGTTTATCTACAAAAAGCTTTTGAATAAAATCACCATCCACGATATCGCCTTTGACAAATTCATAATTGGCGGCTTGCTCAACATCTTTTAAATTGGCAAGATTTCCTGCATAGGTCAAATTGTCTAAGTTTACAATTTTATAATCGGGATATTTGTTTACAAATAAACGTACTACATGTGATCCAATAAATCCGGCTCCACCAGTGATCAAAATCGTCTTCATTATCTGTCTTCCTTTAGTTTTTGTTTGCTAATTTTTGTTCCCATTTCCAAGCTGAGAGTGTCATCTCATCCAGATTTTTTTGCGCTTTCCAACCCAATTCATCATTGGCGAAATTGGTGTCAGCCCAAACTTTTTCAATATCACCTGCTCTACGATCTACTATTTTATAATTTAATTTTGTAGCTGAAACTTTCTCAAAAGAATTGATAACTTCTAATACTGAGTACCCATTCCCAGTTCCCAGATTAAAGAATTCAAAATCTTTTTTCATTTTTTGCTTCACCATTCGTTCAACGGCAATTACATGGGCTTTTGCTAAATCACCAACATGAATATAGTCACGAATGGCAGTTCCATCTGGAGTATTGTAGTCACTACCAAATACACTTAATTGTTCACGAATACCAATGGCTGTTTGAGTAATATAAGGCATCAAACAATTGGGAACACCTAAAGGCAATTCGCCAATAATGGCAGTTTCATGAGCACCTATTGGATTAAAATAACGCAAAGCAATGCCCTTAATATCGGATGATTTGACTGTATCAAAAATAATTTCTTCGGAAATTTGCTTGGTATTCCCGTAAGGAGATTCTGCTTTTTGGATAGGTGCATTTTCGCTAACAGGAAGTTCTTCTGGTTGACCGTAAACCGTACAACTAGATGAAAATACTAGATTCTCAATTTTATTATTCTTCATTGATTGTAAAATATTTATCAACGAAAACAGGTTGTTTCGATAATACATCAATGGTTGATCCACCGATTCCCCTACAGCTTTAGAAGCAGCAAAATGTATGATTCCTTCAATATTTGTATGCCGACTAAAAAAATCTTCAGTTTTAATTTCGTCCGCTAAATCAAAATTTTCAAAAGCTGGTTTAATGCCTGAAATCTTAGCAATGGCATCTAAAACCCCAATATTTGAATTTGAAAGATTGTCAACAATGATAACCTCATGGCCGTTTTGTTGTAATTCGACAACAGTATGCGAACCAATATATCCTACTCCTCCTGTGACTAATATTTTCATATTTTAATTTTTAACATCATGCTGAACTTCCTACCCATCAGTTCAGGCGGGGATTCGGAATCTCACAAATTATTCAAAGAGATGCTGAAATAAATTCAGCATGACAATTTTTAATATTTATATTTTTGAAACCCTATTATTTTCTAATCTGTATTTTTCTTTGCTCTCAGGACACTCAGCTATTCCGTTAGTATTAAACTCCAAACGATGACCATATTCACTAATCCATCCCTTTTGAATGGCTGGATTTCCAACCACTAAAGCAAAAGGTAAAACTTCTTTGGTAACAACTGCACCTGCTCCAATAAATGAATATTCGCCAATATCGTGACCACAAACAATGGTTGCATTAGCTCCAATCGAAGCTCCTTTTTTAACAAGCGTTTTTACATATTTGTCGCGACGAATAATGGCAGATCGAGGATTTGTAATATTTGTAAAAACCATGGAGGGCCCAAGAAAAACATCGTCCTCACAAACAACACCCGTATAAATGGAAACATTGTTTTGCACTTTCACATTTTTGCCTAGTTTTACTTTGGGTGAAACCACTACATTTTGTCCAATGTTTGAGCCTTCACCAATTTCACAATCCTTCATAATATGTGAAAAATGCCAAATTTTAACGCCTTTCGCAATTTTGCAAGGCTCGTCTATCACAGCTGTTGGATGGGCAAAGTACTCTTTTTCACTATTTTGTTCGCTCATACAAATTTTCTTATTTGAAAATATAAAGATAAAAAAAGCAGCGTTGGAAATCTAACGGCCTTCAATAATTTATTATCGGGGACTCTATGTTCTACATCATTAAAAAATTCCTGTATGCGCAGGGATGACATTAATTGTGATTCATAATTTTAATTTAGATCCACAATGGTGACAATAATTTGAATTTTCCGATGACAATATAACTTCACACTCAGGACATTGTTTTTGTTTTTCATCATTCCTAGCCTTCACCATTTCGCTGGTCACTATTCCGGTAGGTACGGCAATAATGGCATAACCTATAATCATC
>JAOZUV010000175.1 GCA_029938505.1 Bacteroidales bacterium
AACCTCACGGGCTTCGAAATTCTTAATATCATTCCCCTTCTTAAAATTATCCAGCTCTTCTAATACGGTTATTGGGATGGCTACATCATTTTCCTCAAAATGATTAATCGCATCATGATCGTATAAAATTACTGAGGTGTCGAGTACAAAAATTTTTTGTTGTTTTTTCATTCTGGCCATAATAATCTCCTTTTTCACAATGGAAGTTGTCTTCCTCGCCTGTTATTAATTCGATATCATCAACGTAAATATAACGATAAAAAATCTTAATTAATATTTCTTTGGTCTGAACTTTTCATACGTTGAATGTTCATAAATTTTTATTCTGAAAGAAACTCCTCCATTTTATTAACTTTGCTTTAGATTGATAATTTCACACATATATATTTCCTATGCCTGAACAAAAAAAACTTTTTTTACTCGATGCTATGGCTTTAATTTACAGAGCCTATTTTGCCTTCAGTAAAAATCCTCGTATCAACTCAAAAGGGATGAATACCTCCGCCATACTTGGCTTTGCAAACACGCTATTAGAAGTTGTAAAAAATGAACAACCAACACATATTGGCATAGCTATTGACACCAAAGCACCCACCGTCAGACATATTGACTTTACAGCTTATAAAGCCAATCGTGAAGCCATGCCTGAAGATTTATCCATTGCCATTCCCTATGTAAAAAAATTGATTGAACATCTCAACATCCCTTTATTATATGTAGATGGTTACGAGGCTGATGACGTCATTGGAACGCTTGCTAAGGAAGCAGAGAAAAAGGGATTTACAACCTATATGATGACCCCCGATAAAGATTTTGGTCAATTGGTTTCAAATAATATTTTTATGTATAAACCAGCTCGTATGGGTAATAAAGCTGAAGTTTTAGGTCCCCCTGAAATTTGTGCAAAATATGGGCTGGAAAGACCTGAGCAATTTATTGATATTTTAGGTTTATGGGGCGATGCTGCGGATAATATTCCGGGTGTGCCTGGGGTTGGCGAAAAAACGGCATCTAAACTAATTGGTGAATTTGGGAGTATTGATAATCTCCTTAAAAACACAGATAAACTTAAAGGAAAACTAAAAGAAAATGTAGAGAATTTTAGTGATCAGGCTATAATGTCGAGAGAATTAGCTACTATTATTTTAGATGTTCCTATCGAATTTAATGAGGAGGATTTAAAAATTAAAGATCCAAACATTTCCGATTTAAAAGCCTTTTTTGATGAAATGGAATTTCGTCAATTAGCCCAACGATTTTTCACTCAAGAATCATTGAAACAAAGCAGTTCAACAAATAAATTAACTGAACAACCGCCTGGCATGGGTGATTTGTTCAGTGATCTTCCAGAGACAGAACAAATCATCAAAAACAAAAAAACACTGGAAGACGTCCCACACGATTATCAATTAATCGATACTAAAGACAAAAGAAAACAATTAATTCAGGATTTGCTCAAACAAAAATCCATTTGTTTTGATACCGAAACAACAGGAACTGATCCGAATAATGCCGAATTGGTTGGAATTTCTTTTTGTTATGAAAAAGGTAAGGCTTTTTATATTCCTTTACCAAATAGTTTCGAGGATTGTAAAACAATATTAGAAGACTTTAAACCCATATTTAGTGATAATACTATTGAAAAAATTGGTCAAAACATTAAATATGATTTGAGTGTTTTAAAATGGTATGATGTGCAAATATCAGGAAACATTTTTGATACCATGATTGCTCATTACCTTATCGAGCCCGATCAGCGTCATGGCATGGATTATTTAGCTGATGTATATCTCGAATACAAAACCATTAGTTATAATGAAGTAACCGAGAAACGCAGAGGACATCAACTCACAATGCGTGAAGCTCAACATCATAAAATTCAGGTAGTAGTAGATTACGCTTGTGAAGATGCCGATATTACTTTTCAATTAGCCGAAGTTTTCCGTCCACTCTTAAAAGATTCGAATACCTTAAAACTATATGAAACAATTGAAGTCCCATTAATTCCAGTATTGGCCTCAATGGAAAAAGAAGGCATCAATTTAGATACTGATGCTCTCAATAAATTTTCTGAAGAATTACACCAAGACGTCTTAAAAATCAGAGAGCGTATTTATGAAATATCAGGAGCCGAATTTAATATTTCATCTCCGAAACAATTGGGCGAAATTTTATTTGAGCGATTAAAAGTCACCGACAAACCAAAACTGACAAAGACAAAACAATATTCAACAGGAGAAGATGTTTTACAAAAATTGCTCAAAAAACATCCCATCATCCAGGAGATTCTAGATTATCGCTCACTTACCAAATTAAAATCAACTTATGTAGATGCATTGCCTTTATTGGTTAACCCACGAGACAATCGGATTCACACCTCCTATATGCAAAGCGTAGCTGCTACAGGACGTTTGAGTTCACAAAATCCAAATTTGCAAAACATACCAATCCGCACTGCAAAAGGACGTGAAATCCGTAAAGCATTTATTCCAAAAGATAATGGGCATATTTTATTAGCAGCTGATTACTCACAAATTGAACTTCGTATAATTGCTGAATTAAGTAAGGATGAAGCCATGTTGGATGCTTTTATTAATGGCATTGATATTCATACAGCCACTGCTTCAAAAGTGTATGGAATGCCCATTGAAGAAGTGAATAAAGATATGCGTCGAAATGCGAAAGCTGTTAATTTTGGAATAATTTACGGCATCTCTGCTTTTGGTTTGTCTGAAAATTTAGGAATTGCGCGCAAAGAAGCAGCAAACATCATTGAACAATATTTTATCCAATATCCGGGTATCAAAAAATTTATGGATGATTCCATTGTATTTGCCCGTGAAAACGGTTTTGTAGAAACCATCATGGGTCGCCGCCGATATTTGAGGGATATCACCTCTAATAATGCAGTTGTTCGTGGTTTTGCTGAACGAAATGCGATTAATGCACCTATTCAAGGTTCATCAGCTGATATGATAAAAATTGCAATGGTTAATATTTTTGAGGAATTTGAAAAACAAAAACTAGAAAGTAAAATGATACTTCAGGTACATGATGAATTAGTATTTGACACTAAAAAATCTGAACTAGAAAGTGTTAAGGAAATTGTTGAACAAAAAATGCGTACAGCTATCCCGCTGAAAGTACCTATTGAGGTAGATATGAATACCGGAACCAATTGGTTGGAGGCGCATTAATTTATATTATTTGAAATTTTTGGCACAGTATTGGAATTGTATTAAGTGAATTCGATATTTTAAAACTTAAAACAATGTGCCATGAAAACTGCTGAAAGAAAAAACAGACCAAGTGGGCTCAAAAAAAGAAAGCTCCTATCTTATTCAATCCTATTAATTACTTTACTTGGATTAACTTCATGTTCTGAAGATTATTGGATTATTGAAAGCCCTCAACGCAGTATAGCTTATTTAGCTTTAACTTGGAGTGAAGACGAACCCGATTATATTGATGTTGGAACGAATGCTATTCCAGAAGTATTTTACTGGAACGATTATTATCACATTCATTCTGGATTCTACTCCCTATATTATGATGGGCTGTACAATGATGGATATAATTATATAGAGTACGCTTGGGAAGTAGAATATGAGATTTATACGAATAATGGTTCATACATTGAGGATAATTATTTCTCCATCGACTTAAATCCAAACGGACCACTTGTATACTTAGATTACAAGACCACTTCAATAAATTCAAACTTTAAGGTTTTAGAAAACAGTAAATCAAAAATCGTCATCCTTAAAGAAGAAAAAGGGTATTTATTAAAAATAACTTATAATAAAGTTGAGCGCCGAAATCAACAATAACAAGAGGCAATAATAAACAAACCTCTTTCTATATATAAGTCCTGACCTGCCTTTATAGGCAGGTCATTTTATATTAATTAAATACGTAATTTTGCATATAAATTCAACCCCTTAAAATTATTAAAATGAAATTATTTGCAATAGAAACTGGAAATTTAAAATTAGATGGTGGAGCTATGTTTGGCGTAGTTCCAAAAGCTATGTGGAATAAAATTTATCCAGCTGATGAAAATAATTTATGCAATTGGTCCATGCGTTGTTTATTGATTGAAGATGGCGAAAGACTTATATTAATTGATAATGGGATTGGTAATAAACAGGATGAAAAATTTCTGAATCATTATTATTTAAATGGAGATGATACGCTGGAAAAATCTTTAGCAGAACTTGGATATACTTCTGACGACATCACCGATAATATTTTAACTCACCTTCACTTTGATCATTGCGGGGGAAGCATAAAATATGATGAAAATGGAAAGTTAGTTCCCGCTTTTAAAAATGCAAAATACTGGGTTAGTAAAGATCAGTTTGACTGGGCAACAAAACCTAATCGCAGAGAAAAAGCAAGTTTTTTGAAAGAAAATATTTTGCCAATTCAAGAAAGCGGACAATTAAATTTAATTGAAGAAGAAGGTGAAATTATCCCTAATATTTATGCGAAGATTTTTAATGGCCACACCCAAGGACAAATCATTCCTCATATAAAAGCAAATGGCAAAACAGTGGCTTTTATGGCTGATCTTTTTCCTGCAACAACTCATATTTCAATGCCGTGGATTATGTCGTATGATACAAGACCATTATTGACTTTAGAAGACAAAAAACGTTTTTTTGAAGAGGCCTTAGAAGAAGATGTTGTATTATTTTTTGAGCATGATTTATACAACGAATGTTGCAGCATTGAAATGACTGAAAAAGGGGTTAGGATTAAAGAAACATTTAAACTTTCAGAGTTAGAGTTGTAACAAAATTTATGCTTTACTTAAAGTAAAACTAATCGTCGTTCCTATATTTTCTTCACTTTCAACCCAAATTTTCTGCTTATTCATCATCAAAAAATCATAACATAGGCTTAACCCTAAACCTGTTCCTTTTTCACCGGCTGTTCCAACAGATGTATGGTCAGCAGGGCCTTTAAATAAATTATTTAATTGGTTCTTGCTCATTCCAACCCCTGTATCTACAATTGAAAATTCAATGTTTTTCTTAACAGATTTACAATTAATCTTAATTTGCCCGTCCTCGGGTGTAAATTTAACAGCATTCATTAATAAATTCCGAAATATTAAATTAACCATATTAGGATCTCCAATTACAAACTCTGATGATCTAATATTATTAATAATTTTAATCTTTTTCTTTGAGCTTGCTGTTCGCAA
>JAOZUV010000176.1 GCA_029938505.1 Bacteroidales bacterium
CCAAAAAGTTTGGGCAAATCAAAACATGTGTTTATCGCTATGTCTAGCGACAAATCAACTAAATTTATGTATAAAAAAACATATACAAAAAAAATATTAAAATATAATAGATTTCCCCCAATTCCACTACTCGAAAATAACATCCTAAAAACCTCACTAAAACTCATACTGTATAAAATTGAACAACAGCGACCTTTTTCCCTTCTGGCTTTATGGTCGTGGGAGATGTTGAATTAAAGTGATACATTGATACACGACGTAGTAACCCACTACCCAACCTTATACCCAACCCTGTTTTTAAAAACAACCTATTTTAACCTTACATTAGCTAAAAACCAAGCATACAAGAAATAAGTATTAAAATACGTATTTCTTGTATTTGAACAAAAAATTTATACAGCAAAAAGGTAATCAATATTTAAGTATGGATCCCCGCCTTCGCGAGGATGACAGTAGATATAAGGATGACGAAAAACACGAGGATAACAAATAACCGTAGAGACGTCGATTCATCGCGTCTCAGCAATAAATAATAATATACTTTCGAGTTTAAAATTTCGAATTTCGAGTTTTTATAAAACAAACCTATGAATCGCCCTCCCCACAGCCTGATTATCCCGACCATATTTAAGAACCTTAACCTTCCCATTCGGAGATAACGGAGTTAGCTCAAAACCTAAATCAAGAATACTTAAAACAGCGTCCTTCATATGAACCTCAAGACCATCCTTTAACTTAAAATAAGGAAGTGCAATCACAACAGGAACTTTCACTTTTGCCTTTTTTAATGATTTAAAGAAATCAATATAAAGAGGAGTTAATTCTTTAGCAAGAGCCTCAGCCTCATCTTTCTCAAGAAACGTTTTTTGTGGAGGTCCTAAATACCCCTCACATGCAATTGCATCAAACTGCTTAACATGAAGTGGACTAGTTGCATCATGAACAAATAAGTCAGCATTTTTAGTTGCTCTAAATTGATCTTTTGTCCAATTAATATTCCTTTCAGCACCCTCCAAAGTTCTCTCATTAATATCAGACCCAAGCATATCATTCCCCATCAAAAGCCCCTCCATCACAAGCACTCCCCCACCACAAAACGCATCCCAAATTGTTCCGGTTTTACCGGTTAAATTAATTAGAATCTGAGCAAGTTTTGGCGGAAGCATACCAACATACATACTTCGAAACGGCTTATCAAAATCTCTAATTGAATAAGAGTCAATATCCTGCATAGCAATTGTCTTTGCAATAACAAAGCTATCAACACCTCTAATTATACAAAGCTCAACACCTTTTTTAGAAAACCCCTTATATTGGGCGGCAGTAATATTTTTGAAATCATTATTAGTAAAACGAGCGCTTACACTTTTCTCTTTTAATCCTTTACGAGCCCCAATTACAAGTGTTTTTAAATTAATTTCAGGCCAATCATAAACACTTAATCCAAAATTCAATTTCGTTCCTTCACTACAAGATTCAAGTTGTTCAATTATTTTGTTCAATAAAGAGTTTTTATCGGTTTCACAAACAACCTTAGCAACCTTTATGGAACCACCAAGCTTATCAAACTCTTCCTGATTAATCTCTCTATTGGTTTCCATCGCAACAAATTCAGTACCGATAGTTTTAAATTTAGCATCAGAATAACGCATATAAAGCTCAGCAATAGAGAGTTTACGATCCTTGCCAAGAATGAAGATGTATGTTGACATAATAAGATTATTTTAGTACAGTGTTATCTTATTTCATTTTGAATATAAAAACAATGAAAAAATCAGAAATTTTAAATCTAATTATATCAATTGCACTAATTTTATCAATTGGAGTATTAAGCGGATACTCAATTGGTTATTACGAAACATCAAAAAAATCATTCCCAAACATAAAAACAATTCAAGACATAAACGAAGGAACCACAACAATTAAATTAATGGAAATAAAAAACGGAGAAATGATAGGAGAAATAGCAGGAAGAGACGGAAGAATAGCATATAATTCAGATAGTATATTAACAGTAAAAAAAGGAGAAACATTCAAAATCCCACTAAACAAAATCCACCTAAAAAACTACTACATATCAAAATCAATCCCAGAAAACATCGAATACATATCCAGCAAAAGCGGAAAATACTACTACTCAATCTTCAACAAAAAAGCATACAATTTAAGTGAGAAAAATAGAATATTATTTAAGACAAAATAAGATGCAGAGAGGGCTGGGTATAAATATAAGGAATAAATATATTAAATTATCACAGACGAGGATGACAAATGGATGTGAGGATGAAAAAAGTTTGAAAATTAAAAATTAAGAAAATTGAAACTTGATTACGAAAATTGCGAAAATTCCGAAAATTATGAAAATTAAAATTGCATTCCTATGCAATTTTTGGTATAATATACTAGAATAAAAAATAAAAACAAAAATATGATCTCTTTACATACTGGATCTCTAAAAAAATATGGACTAAACAGAATATTTAAATTCGCCGCAGAAGCTGGTTACGAAGGAATTGAAATAGCTGTAGATAAGAACAATTACGATACACAAAACGCTGAATATATAAAAGAACTTTCATCTAAGCACAAAATTCCAATCGTAGCACTTCATTCTCCTGAAAATGGTTCAGAGAAAAGTGTAAAACATGTTACAGAGATGGCAGTTTATTTAAAATGTCCAGTTGTAGTAATTTCTCCACCAAAAATCTTTGACTTCAAATTTACAAACTGGGTTAAAAAAGAGGCAAAACTTTTAAGAAAGAAAAAAAACATACAAATCGCATTAACAAACTCTGGAGGTAAAACAATTCTTGGATTCCTACCAGAAAGATCTCTTAATAATTTAATTGATCTAAAGAAGTTTGGAATGGTTTCTTTGGATTGTTCTTCAACTGTTTCGAAAAAATGGGATTTAATCAAAACATATAAACATATTAAAAATCTTGTTGTTCATATACATTTATCAAATGTAAGAAAGCATAAAGAATATGCATCACCAACAGATGGTATTTTACCAATCGAAAGCTTTCTTCAAAAATTAAAAGAAGAAAAATACAGCGGAGCAATAAGTGTAAGAGTTCTTCCAAAAGAATTATCTGCAGGAGATGATGATAAAGTGGCTAAAAAACTAAAAAAGATCAAGGAATTCATTGAAGAATACTATAAATAAAAGATTTTTATAAAAAGAATTTGACTTTTTCCTTTATGATATATAAAATATCATAGCATTTTAAGTAAATAAATCTATGCTTAGTAAAGGAAATAAAAGAAAGGCACACAAACGTCACGGGTTTCTTGCTCGTATGAAAACAGTTGGTGGAGCAAAAGTTATCAGTCGTCGTCGTTCTAAGGGACGTAAGAATCTTTCTGTTGCATAATTATGTTAAACAAAAGAAATCGAATTTCTGATAAAAAAATAATCCAAAACCTGTTTGATAAAGGTAATCTTTATAGAGACAAATATTTTGTGTTCAAATATATAAATTCTGATTCAAAAGACTCGCAATTTGCGGTTATTGTTAGTAAAAAAATTTCTAAGAAAGCCGTAAAAAGAAATAAGATACGAAGACAAATTTTTGAAGCAATCAGACTAAATATTGATATGGCAAACAATGTAACTGCAATAGTAATTTCTAAAGCAAGAATACAAGACGCAAAATATCAAGAAATTAATGATTCGATTGTTCAATTTTTTAATCAAATAAAAAAATATGCAAAATAAATTTTTTCGTCCAATATTATTCGCATAAAGTTTTTTAATCATTTTGCAATTCATAAACGGAAGGCAAAAAGATAATAAATCGCAAGATGATATTGTTCTTTCAACGAAATCAAAATTAGTAATTGGAAAAGAAGTAGAAGTTGAAATCACAAACAACACAGATTCACCAATTATAATTGAAAATAACTGTCCAAACAATCCACTATCTATAGAGCAATATCAAAATGGTGAGTGGATAGAAAAATCAGTATCTATTAATGAAGAAAAATGTAATAAAGATGATATAATTATTAATAATGGTAAAACTGAAAAAATTAAATACGGAGCATGGAATAATGAATTATTTGAAGCAACAGGAACATACAAAGTAAGCCTAAAAACAAATATAAACGAAACAGAAAAAGAATACAGCACACAAGTAAAAATAGAAGAAGCATCTGGAATAAGAAAATTAGGAAGAACATTGTTTTATGAGCCAATTTTTAATGGTTTAATCTTTATAGTATCCATAGTACCTGATCATGATTTAGGTCTAGCAATAATACTACTAACATTAATAATTAAATTATTACTATTAGCACCAAATCACAAAGCGCTAAAAGCACAAAAGAAAATGAAAAATATCCAACCTCAATTGGATGCACTTAAAATTAAATATAAAAAAGATCCACAACGCCTTACGCAAGAAACAATGGCAATATGGAAAAAGAACAAAGTAAGCCCAATGGGTAGTTGTTTACCAATGATTATCCAATTCCCTATCCTTATCTCACTATTCTATGTAATAAAGGGTGGAATGATAAGTATTAATACAGATTTATTATATTCATCATTACAAGGTTTTGATACAACAACCATAAATACAGTTTTCTTAGGATTTTTAGATCTTACAAAAGCAAATAAAATTGTTTTACCAATCCTTATCGGAGGAATGCAATTCTTTCAAATGAAACTAACACTAGGGAAAAACCAACCAGTAATAAAAGATGACAAAAATCCAATGGCTCACATGGGTAAAATGATGCAATATGTACTACCAGTAATGATCGCATTCTTCACAGCCACCATGCCAGCAGGAGTTGGACTATACTGGGGAACATCAACACTATTCGGAATCGGACAACAGTTCTTTGTAAATAAATCTAAATAAGATCTACATGTCATCCTAGTGTACTAACCTGTCATCCTCGCGAAGGCGGGGATCCATATACAATAGGATACATTAATTTGTAAAAGTATTAAGTTTGCAAAAATTAAAAATTTTCATTAGAATAAAAAAGTAAATACCAATGTAATCCTCGCGTATACAAGAATCTATATATAATAGGATACAATAATTAAAAATTATAAAAATTGTAAAAATTAAAAATTCTTATAAAATAAGTAATAAATAATAATTAATAATCTATGGAACTATTAATAAAAGAAACACTTGAAAAACTATTAGATGTTATGAAAGTATCATA
>JAOZUV010000177.1 GCA_029938505.1 Bacteroidales bacterium
TGTGTTAAGTAATTTGATTATTGTTTCATTATTATGTCCATTACCCATTAAATACATGAGCTTAGTTATGGCCGATTCAGTTGTAATATCTTGACCTCCGATGACCCCAATTTTCCCAAGACCAATACTGGTTTCGTATTTTCCGATTTCTACAGCTCCTTCCTTACATTGGGTCACATTAATTATGATAATTCCTTTTTTGATAGCCTCTTCTAATTGATTTATGAACCAAACATCAGTTGGGGCATTACCTGCACCAAAGGTTTCGAGTATCACAGCCTTTAATTTAGATGTATTTAAAATAGCCTGAATTGTATTTTTTGAGATGCCTGGAAACAATTTTAAGATAGCTACATTATTATCCAATTTTTTGTGAACAATAAGATTTTTATTGTTTGGCTTATGAATATAATTGTGATTGTATTTTACATGAACTCCAACTTCGGCAAGTGCTGGGAAATTACCTGAGAAAAAAGCATTAAAATTTTCAGCATTTAATTTACTTGTTCGGTTACCTCTTAGTAATCGATTTTCAAAATAAATAGCAACCTCAGGTATTAGTGGTGTATCATCCTTTGTTGCTGCTGCAATTTCAATTGAATTGATGAAATTTTCTCTTCCATCTGTTCGAATAATCCCTAAAGGAAGTTGTGAGCCTGTTAAAATAACTGGCTTATTTAAATTTTCAAGCATAAAACTTAAAGCAGATGCAGTATAAGCCATGGTATCGGAACCATGTAAAACTACAAAACCGTCATAAGCTTCGTAATTATCTTCAATCACTTCTGCCAAACTAACCCAAAAATCAGGGTGCATATTGGAAGAGTCAATCAAGGAGTCAAAAGTGTAAAAATCTATATTATAATGTAAGTTTTTTAAAACGGGGATTTGTTCGTAAATACTGTCAAAATTAAATGGCATCAATGCACCTGTTTCCGTGTTTTGAATCATCCCAATGGTTCCACCGGTATAAATCACTAATATGGAAGATGTGTCATTCATAATTTTAGAATTTAAAAAGTGTTTTAGCATTTTGAGTTGTTATTTCGGCAACTTCATTAATGCCGACACCTTTTATTTCAGCTATTTTTTCAGCTATATAACATATATATGCACTTTCATTTCGTTTCCCTCTGAAAGGAACTGGAGTTAAAAATGGAGCATCGGTTTCCAATAGGATGTGCTTAAGGTCAATTTCCCTAATAATCTCTTTCAAATTTGAATTTTTGAAAGTAACAACTCCACCTATTCCTAAATAATAACCCATCTCAATAGCTTTGTTTGCATCTTCGGAAGTTCCACTGAAACAATGAAATACACCTTTTAATTCAGTTGTGTGAACGTCATCTAAAACATCAAATATTTCTTTCATCGACTCGCGAGAATGAAGTGCAATTGGCAATTGATATTTTTTAGCCAACATAATTTGATGTCTGAGACAAATATCTTGTTCTTTAACAAAAGTCTTATCCCAATAAAGATCAATCCCGATTTCACCAATAGCAATAAATTTTCTTTTTTCCAGCCATTGTTCAACAATTCCAAGCTCTTTTTGGTAATTATCTTTCACATCTGTTGGGTGTAAACCCATCATCGGAAAACAATGTTTTGGATGCTCATCACATACAGAAAGCATGCCACTTATTGAATTGCTATCAATATTTGGAATTAGCATGTATTGAACCCCCTTATCAATTGCATTTTGAATGACTGTATTTCGGTCATCATCAAAATGATCAAGGTATAAATGAGTATGTGTATCTGTTAGAATCATGCTGCAAAATTATAATAAATTGAGTGTTTTAAAATTTAATTTTTTCGAAATGTAAAATTGATGAAAATAAATTCATTCATGTCATTTCCTTATATTTGCAGAAATACCTTAAGCTTGAAGAAAATTCTCATCATACGTTTTAGTTCAATTGGCGATATTGTTTTAACTACTCCACTTGTACGCTGTTTAAAAAAACAACTTCCTGGCACTGAACTGCATTATTTAACGAAAAAAGTTTTTTTGCCAGTTTTAGAGTGTAACCCATATATTGATAAAGTCCACTATATAAATACCAATATAAGTGAAGTCTTGTTAGATTTGAAAAAGGAAGGTTTTGATTTTGTGATTGATTTGCACAAAAACCTGAGAACATTTATTTTAAAAACAAGACTAAGGATTAAAACGAGAAGTTTCCAAAAACTAAATTTTGAAAAATTTTTATTGGTGAATTTTAAAATTAATCGTTTGCCTAATCTTCATATTGTAGACCGTTATCTTGAAACTGCAAGCTCATTGGGTGTTGTAAATGATGGGATGGGTTTGGATTATTTTATTCCAGAGAATGAACAGCTCTCCATGCCAGACTTGCCCATTCAATATAAAGATGGGTTTATTGGGGCAGTAATAGGAGGACAACATGAAACAAAATTATTTCCGCTTGACAAATGGATAGAACTTATTACAAAAATTAATAAGCCTATTGTTTTGTTGGGTGGTCCTGATGATTTTGAAATGGGTGAAGAAATTGCAAAACCTTTTGGCGATAAAGTTTGGAATACTTGTGGTAAATTTAGTTTGAATCAATCGGCTTCGCTTGTTAAAATTGCCGATCAGATAATTACAAATGATACAGGATTGATGCATATTGCAGCTGCCTTCAAAAAGACAATTATTTCGGTATGGGGAAATACGACTCCTGATTTTGGGATGTATCCTTATATGCCAAAAGATCAAACACATAAAATGAGCATGATACAGGTACACGGTTTGAAGTGTCGCCCCTGTAGTAAAATAGGCTACTCAAAATGCCCTAAAACACATTTTGATTGTATGAATAAAATGAACGTAGATAAGATTCTAGAGGAAATACAATCTTAATTCCCCAAACCTACAAAGGGGTTATTTTTCCGTTCGAACCCAATAGATGTATCTGGTCCATGACCTGGAATAGCAATTACATCCTCATCAAGCACAAACAGTTTTTCATGTATACTTTGTTTTAAAAGATCGAAATTTCCAGTAGGTAAATCTGTGCGTCCAATACTTCCATTGAATAAAACATCGCCCACAATCACAAATTTTTGATCTTTGCTATATAAACAGATGCTTCCATCTGCATGGCCAGGAGTATAGAACACTTCAAGGCTGGAATTACCAAATGTTATAATATCTCCTTCTGTTAAATAGTTAATAGGTTTTATGGGTTCTTCTATTGAAAACCCAAAACTTAATCCATGTTGAACAGCATTGTTCAAAAAGGCTTCACCTTCTTTATGAATTTCTAATTCTGCATTAAAATACTCACTCACAAAATTACAGCCTAAAATATGATCTACATGGCAGTGGGTATTAATTTGTTTTATGAGTTTCAATTCCTGATTTTTAATAAACTCAACAAGCTCTTTACGCTCGCTGTCTTCGTAACAGGCTGCATCTACAATTATACACTCTTTAGTCTCATCATAAAGTAAAATGGTATTAACCTGAAAAGCATTGAAAGCAAATTTTTTGATTTGTATCATGAAATATTGTTTATGAATTTTTTTGACAAAAATAGTATTTAAGATTGAGCTTCTCTAGCCCCCAATTAATTTATAATAAAATTCTAGTTTAGATCAAAGAAAAAACTGCTTATTATTTCAACATTTCTTGCATCTGCATTTCCCAATTGTTTGAATCAAATAATTGTAAAAAAACACTTTAAATGAAATGTTTTATCTTTGGAATGCCCTAAAAATAAGTGCTTGAAAAAATGTTAATTCATAATAGCAAAATGCAGACCACAAATATGTTTTTAATGATATTTTTTTATCAAAATTAAATATTGTTCCCTATACTTTTTTAAGTCAGCAATTTAGCTTTTTTCAACGGTCTCATGTTAATAACTATATTCCATCAGAGGAATTTTTGGTTGTATATTGCTCTTATTAAATATTAAGAGCTGAGGAATTTTAACAGCCAGAATATCAGCTTTATACAAAAAATCAAATTTAACTTAGCAACAACAAAAGCATGGAGAATAATCTTTTCGCCAGCACTAGTAAGGACCTAGATCAAAAGAAGGATGCAAGCTTTTATGATGAAGTTTTAGAGAAAAGGATTAGGCCTCAAATTATACCAGAAGAAACAGAAATTAAAAATGAGAACGAAGTGAGAGAAGAAGTAGAGATGTTGGAAATTATGAGCCCTCCTAAGAGGGTTTTGAAAAAATATTCTCATGAAGAAATTTTAGTGGCAGCAACCAAATATTTTAAGGGAGATACCCTCGCTGCAAATGTGTGGATGAACAAATACGCCCTGAAGAATTCAGATGGTGATGTTTTTGAATTGACTCCCGCAGATATGCATCGCAGACTGGCTAGTGAAATTGCTAGAATCGAAAAAAAATATCCTAACCCACTTAGCGAAGATGAAATTTATGATTTACTAAAAGATTTTAAATATATCATACCTCAAGGTAGCCCAATGGCTGGAATTGGAAATAATTTCCAAGTTTCATCACTATCTAATTGTTTTGTTATTGGTGGTGATGAGCAATCAGATTCCTATGGTGGAATTATGAAGGTAGACCAAGAGCAAGTGCAATTGATGAAACGTAGAGGTGGTGTTGGTCACGACTTATCACATATACGCCCTGCCGGAAGTCAGGTGAAAAATAGTGCACTTACCTCCACAGGCATTGTTCCTTTTATGGAACGTTATTCGAACTCAACCCGCGAAGTTGCTCAAGATGGTAGACGTGGTGCATTAATGCTTAGTATTTCTGTAAAACATCCAGATGCCGAAAATTTTATTAATGCAAAAATGGAGCAAGGTAAAGTTACTGGAGCAAATGTATCTGTTAAAATTACAGATGATTTTATGAAGGCTGTCATTAATGGAACAAGCTTTAAACAGCAATACCCAATTGATGCTATAAATCCAAAAATTGAAAAAGAAGTCGATGCTCGTCAATTATGGGATAAAATTATCCATAATGCGTGGCAATCTGCTGAACCAGGAATTCTTTTCTGGGACACAGTCATTCGCGAATCAGTACCTGATAGTTATGCTGATTTAGGATTTAAAACCTTGTCTACAAATCCTTGTGGCGAAATTCCATTATGCCCCTATGATAGTTGTCGTTTATTGGCATTGAATTTATATAGCTACGTTGATAAACCATTTACTGATGATGCTAGTTTTGA
>JAOZUV010000178.1 GCA_029938505.1 Bacteroidales bacterium
ATAGATAGATTACAAAAAAATACAAATCTAGCGCAGGCTTCTCCTTAAATTCAGTTTAGGGGAAGCTTGTTTTTTTAAATATAATTGCGAGTATTTTAATTAAAAATTTTAGGACTATTTATATTTTCAAATACTTCCGCAGAATTTTTATTAATCTTTATTAATTTCGCGAAACATATAAAGAATTATTTTGTTGTAATAAAATTATTTTTACCTTTGCAGCCCGAAATTGAGAGTTTAAGATAAAAAGTAAAAATAAAAAAACGTATGGCTAATCATAAATCAGCGATAAAGAGAATCAGATCAAACGATGTTAAAAGAGTACGTAACCGTTACCACGCTAAAACAATGCGTAATGCAATGCGTAGATTCAGAGCTCTAACAAGTAAAGATGAAGCAGTTGTTGAACTTCCAAAAATGGTTTCAATGATTGATAGACTTGTTAAAAAATCAGTAATCCACAAAAACAAAGCGGGCAATCTGAAATCAAAATTGACCAAATTAGCAAACTCTTTATAAGCTAAAAGAAATTATATATTAAAGACCTCTTCTGAGAAGAGGTCTTTTTTTTGTGCTTACAATTTACTACCTTAGCTTTTAGTAACCAATATTTTACATCATGGATTCCCACCAAAAAAAGCAGTCCATAAAATTCTGGGCTGAAGATGATCGTCCCCGCGAAAAATTATTACTAAAAGGCAAAAACGCCTTAAGTGATGCCGAACTCATGGCAATCCTATTGCGTTCTGGTGACCGAAAAAAAACAGCTGTAGATTTATCAAAAGATATTCTCAATTCCGCTTCAAACAATCTTATCGAACTATCAAAATTCAGGGTTGACGATTTTTTGAAATTTAAAGGCATAGGTGAGGCTAAAGCTTTATCCATTATCGCTGCCCTTGAATTGGGAAGACGGCGAAGAGGAGCGGAAGTTTTACAGAAAGAAAAAATCACGAGTTCCAAAGATGTATTCGATCTTTTTCAAAGCATCATGGAAGATTATAAATACGAAAGTTTTTGGATATTACTCTTAAATCGAGCCAATAAGATCATTAAGAAAATTCAAGTTAGCGATGGTGGCATTTCGGGAACAATGGCTGATCCTAAGCGCATTTTTAAATATAGCCTTGAAAATAATGCAAGCGGAATAATCCTTTGTCACAATCACCCTTCTGGAAATATCAAGCCCAGCGAAGCAGATATAAAACTCACTAAGAAGATAAAAAATGGAGGTGATTTATTAGACATTAATGTTTTGGATCACATCATCATAGGTGAAGAAAATTATTTTAGCTTTGCAGACGAAAACATACTGTAAGTCAATTCAATACTATTATTGCATGATTCTCAATTTTTACGCCTTAATATTGGGATAATCGAATAAATATTTCTATTTTTGCACACCATTTTGGGAAACAGTAATTAAATGCTGTTAACTATAACGTAATTAAGTAATAACAAACAAATTTTTAAACAATGATGAATCAATACGAAACCGTTTTCATTATGACTCCCGTTTTGTCTGATGAACAGATGAAGGAAGCGGTAAAAAAGTATCAGGACTTTTTGAAAGATAAAGGCGCTGAAATCGTACACGAAGAGAAATGGGGCTTACGCAAATTAGCGTATCCTATCCAAAAAAAATCAAGTGGATTTTACCATTTGATTGAATTTAAAGACAGTGGTGAAGTTATTCGTGACTTTGAAGTTGCTTTTAAACGTGACGAAAGAATCCTTCGTTTCCTTACAGTGAAATTAGATAAACATGCTGTTACCTACAACGAGAAAAAACGTAGAATAGCAAAAGAAAAAAAAGCTGAGGAAGCTAAATAATTTTAAACCTTTAAAACTTTCAGAAAATGGCTCAAGCTAATTCAGATATTAAATATTTAACGCCAATAGCGGTAGATACTAAAAAGAAAAAATACTGCCGATTCAAAAAAAGCGGTATCAAATATATTGACTATAAAGATGCTAACTTCCTTTTGAAGTTTGTAAACGAACAAGGTAAAATTTTACCTCGTAGAATCACTGGTACTTCAACCAAATTCCAGAAAAAAGTGTCGCAAGCTGTGAAAAGAGCTCGTCACTTAGCATTAATGCCATACGTTGCAGATTTACTAAAATAAGGAGGGACAAGTAATGGAAATTATTTTAAAAAAAGATATAGTAGGTTTAGGATTTACCAACGACTTGGTTAACGTTAAGAACGGATATGCTAGAAATTACCTCATCCCAAAAGGAATGGCAATTGCTGCATTAGAATCAAGCAAAAAAATTCGCGAAGAAGATTTGAAACAAAAATCTTTTAAAGAAGAAAAAAATCGTAAAGATGCTGAAGAGTTTGCAAAAGCTTTAGAAGGTCTTACTGTTAAAATTGGCGCAAAAGCGGGTACATCAGGCAAAATTTTTGGTTCAGTAAATGCATTACAAATTGCTGACGCCATTAAAGAACAACACAAATTAGATGTTGACCGTAAAAAAATCGCTCTTAAAGGTGAATCTGTGAAAGAAGTTGGAACATATAAAGCTCAAATTCTTCTTCACAAAGAAGTTACTGTTGAAATCGAATTTGAAGTTATTGCTGAATAATTCTGCTTACTGAGCGGAGTCAAAGTAAAAATATTTGATTATCTTTAAATCCCGGTTTAGGCCGGGATTTTTTATTTTCAACAATATAATGATCAGTAAAAATCAAATTAAGCATGTCAATTCACTAAAGCAATCTAAATTCCGAAAAGAATTTAATGAGTTTGTGGCAGAAGGCGAAAAGATAGTAGAAGAACTTTTAAAAAGTGATTTGAAAATTAGCTCGTTATTTGGATTGGAAGATTGGTTGCTAAATTTCAAATCCGAATTAGAAACAAATACAATTGATTATTACAAAGTATCTCCAAAAGAACTAGGCCGAATTAGCTCACTAAAAACACCTAATAAAGTATTGGCTGTGGTAAATATTCCAGAAGTTTCGCTTCCGCAGAAAGATGATTTTAATAATTTGATTTTAGTTTTGGATAAAATACAAGATCCCGGAAATTTAGGAAGCATTATCCGTACCGCAGATTGGTTTGGAATTAAACATATTGTGTGCTCAGAAGACTGTGTAGACACTTACAATCCAAAAGTAATCCAATCGACCATGGGCTCATTTTTACGTATAAAAACGCATTACATTAATCTTGAAACTTTCTTTAAATACTCTGTTCCAAAAGAACTAAATATTTATGGCGCTTTACTGGATGGAGAGAACATTTACCATCACAAATTTCCTGGCAAAGGTATTTTAATCATTGGCAACGAATCCAAAGGAATTTCCGATAAAATTGCCCAATTTGTAACTCATCGAATTTCCATACCTTCTCATCCAAACAACTCTGTTGAATCTTTAAACGCTTCGATTGCTGCTGCAATTCTAATAAGTGAATTTCGGAGATAAAAATAAAAAAATCTTTACTGTTAATTAAAAGATTGTCCGTATTTTTGCAGAAAATTTTAGAAGATGTTACAAATAATGTTGATTACCGTTGCATTGTTGGCACTTGCCTTTGCCGGTATTGGAATAAAAATGTTTTTAAAAAAAGATGGTAAATTCACCAAACAATGCAGTACTATTGATCCTGAAACTGGCAAGCGTTTAGGATGTACCTGTGGGGCTGAAGAAAGTACTTGCCATAATGATAAATAAGACATTAGATTCTAAATTTTAGACGCTAGATAAATTTTCTAATGTTTAGATTTTTCCATACTTTTCACTGAATTACTTACTGATAAGCTTCACTAATCCATCCGTGCTAAAGCTTTGCATTTCCCCATTCTCATCCGCATAAATAAAATAAGCCTCTAAATCATCCCTCTGATTAACAAATTCAATGGCTTTATCCAAGCCCATCACCATAAAAGCAGTGGCATAAGCATCGGCCTCAGCACAAGTTTCAGCCAAAACAGTTACACTTAATAAACTATGAGTTACTGGAAATCCTGTTTTAGGATCAATCATATGAGAAAAACGTTTGCCGTTTTCTTCATAATATTTACGATAACTACCAGAAGTTACAAAGGCCATGTCAGTTAATTCAACCGTTACCTGAGCTTCAATTTCTCCATCCGATTCTTCGGTTGGTTTTTGAATTCCAACTACCCATTTTTTTTGTTCAGGTTTTAATCCTTTAGTCAAAACTTCTCCACCTACATCTATGATAAAATTATCAATCCCCTTTGAACTTAAGAATACTCCTAACAAATCAACCGAATAACCTTGAGCAATAGCATTAAAATTAATTCCCATTCGCTCATCATCCTTAATCAGATATTGATTTTCTAAGCGGACTTTATCATGTCCTGTGAAAGCTTTAATACTATCCACCTTTTCTTTGGTAAGTTTCATTTTTTTTCGAAATCCAAAACCCCAAGCTTCGATAAGAGGTTCCAAAGTGCAGTCAAACGCACCATTTGTTTCATCGGCCACTTTTTGAGCTAGATTATAATTATCGATAAAATAAGTGTCCAGTTTTACTTCTTCGTTACGATTGACTTTTGAAATAATAGAATTGGGCATCCAAAGTGATAAGGATTGATCAAATGCTTTTAAAATTGAATCTACTTCCACTTGTAAATTTCGTCCTTCGACATCATAGTATTTTACCATATAATAGGTGCCCTGAGCAGTGCCCTGAAACGAAACTTCTTGAAGATTTTCATTAGGATTTTGGCAGGAGATTATTAAAAATAGAATTGAAGAAAATAGAAGAATTTGCTTTTTCATTAGTGTAATTTTATGGGTCAAAAGTAAATAATAAAAAAGACGCTCCAAATAATTGAAGCGTCTTTTATTAAATATATTTTATTAGAAATTTAACCTCCAAAATCGTCAAAGGCAATCATCTCTTCTGGCACACCATAATCATCCAGCATTTTTAATACTGCATCATTCATCATTGGAGGACCACATAGGTAATATTCGATATCCTCTGGTTCTTCATGATTTTTCAAATAATTATCCATAATTATCTGATGAATAAATCCGGTATATCCTTCCCAATTATCTTCAGGTAAAGGCTCAGAAAGACCAATATTAAATTTAAAATTAGGATTGTTTTTTTCTATTTCTTCGAATTGATCAACGTAGAATAACTCTCTAGAAGAACGTCCACCATACCAGAAAGTAGCTTTACGATTTG
>JAOZUV010000006.1 GCA_029938505.1 Bacteroidales bacterium
ATGCCTGCTGTATTTGCTCATTTTCTTCAATTTTTCCTTTTGGGAGATCCCATTTTGAGAAACGACGGATCATCAACAATTCACCCTTGGGATTCACAACCAGACCACCTGCAGCTCCTACTAATTTAAAATTTGAGAAAAATTTATACACAAATGCATTTAATTCATTTTTAACTAAAAAAAATAAATTTCGACTGGACTCCTCTGCAATAAATTTTTGATAAGTTGGAAAAATATCTTCCAATTGATTCGTATCAATTAACAAATCTTCAGTAGAAGTTTTACAGTTTTTTAAATTTTCTGTAAATATAATTGCTCGGTGCTGATTAAAAACTTTATACATTTGCAATATGAAAATTAATGTAGAAGTAGCAAAAAGTGTTTCTGAATATCTTTTGCAAATTAAAGCAATTAAATTGGATGTTAACAATCCTTTTACTTGGGCAAGTGGTATTAAATCACCCATTTATTGTGACAATCGCTTAACATTGTCTTACCCAGCCATACGTACATATATACGTCAACAATTTGTTGAACTTATAAGTGAAGAGTTTGGATCAGTTGATGTTATTGCCGGAGTAGCCACTGGAGCCATTGCTATCGGAGCACTTGTTGCTCAAGAACTTGGTTTACCTTTTGTTTATATCCGTTCATCACAAAAAGCACATGGTTTAACAAACCAAATTGAAGGTAAAATTGAAGCTGGACAAAATGTTGTTGTGATTGAAGATTTAATATCAACAGGTAAAAGCAGTCTTTTGGCAGTTCAAGCATTGAAAGGAGCCGGTTGTAATGTGAAAGGAATGGCTGCTATTTTTACTTACGACCTACCAGTAGCCAAAGAAAATTTCGAAAAAGAAGATTGCAATCTTTTTACTCTTGCAAACTATGATAATTTAGTTCGCAAGGCTGTAGAGAGTAACTATATTTCCGATTCAGATATCCACAAATTAGTTAAATGGCGTGAGAATCCTCAGGAATGGGGCAAATAAAATTCAGATTGTGAAAATAAAAAGCGATCCTAAAGAACTAAATAAATCAGCTAAGTCAGTTTTTGAATTCCTTACAGATTTCAGAAATTTTGAAAAGTTGATGCCTGAACAAATTGATAATTGGCAAGCTGATGTTGAAACTTGTTCCTTTGAAATAAAAGGTATGGCAAACATTCAGCTTCGGATGGTTGAAAAAAAAGCACCTGAATTTTTAAAAATTGTGGCCGAAGGAAAAACTCCTTTTCCATTTTTTTTAATGACTCGCCTTCAAAAGAAATCAGAGAATTTAACCGAGAGTTCTTTTGAAATTGATGCTGATGTGAATCCTGTGATGAGTATGATGGTTAAACGCCCATTGGAAAATTTGGTGAACATCATGAATGATAAATTGAAGGAACATATTGACCAAGCTGATTAAGCTTAAATGATAAACGCAATTTCTTTCAAATCACAACAATACTTTTTAGCTTCATTGGATTCAAGACAAAGCTTGCCATATTCGTCTATTCCAGTTATTTTAGCACTAATCGTTTTTTGATCAATCTTATATTTTTCAAAAAGACCAAAACGATAGAGTTTCTTCAAGTATTCTTCATTTATTTTATTTCTATCCCGCATTAAACCTCTAAATCGAAAATTAATACAATCACAGAGTCTGTTTAAAGTCCAATCCAAATCAGATTCTTTTTTAGAAAGCATTTTAAGAGAGACAGGATTAGGTGCATCACTCAGAAATTTAGTTTGGTTTACATTCAATCCTACCCCAATTATAGAATACATCATTTCATCTCCCTGTATAGAATTATTGATCAAAATGCCCGCAATTTTTTTATCTTCAACATACACATCATTGGGCCATTTGATTTTCACTTGTTTTCGTGGGATTAACTCTTTCACAAGATCAGCAATAGCTAAAGAGACAACTTTATTTAATAAAAATTGTTCTTGAGGTTTTATAAAGCCTGGACACAAACAAAAACTCAGGCAAAGATTTTTACCTATTTCACTTTCCCATTGATTGTCATCCAATCCTTTTCCATTCTCCTGATAAGCGGTCACAACTACAGAGCCCTCTTCAAGTTTATCTTGATCTTTCATCTCAATAGCAGTTGCATTGGTTGATTCAAGTTCATCAAAATATAAAATTTGCTTTCCAAGTACGTTTTTGTATATCATCTGAGTTTTTAGTAATATGTAAATTTACAAATCTAATTGAAGAAAGAAAAGTTAGTTTACGTAAACACATTAAATGCTAAGAAAGATATTTAAAAATACTTATTTTTGTGTAGTTAAATCGCTTTATACATGGCTAAAAAAAAGAGAATTCTTACAACAGTTGATTTTGCAATTCAGGGAGCACAAGAAAAAAAAGGGAAGCAAATTGCAAAACTCGATCTTCGTAATACTTCAAATTCGGTAACAAATCATTTTGTTATTTGCCATGGAACTTCAAAGCCACATATCGAAGCCATTGCTGATTCAGTAATAGAGTTTGTGAAGAAAAATACAGGAGAAATTCCAAAACACAAAGAAGGCTTCACAAATGCGGAATGGATTTTGATTGACTACTTTGATGTTGTGATTCATATTTTTCAGGAAGCTACCCGAAGATTTTATAAATTAGAAGATTTGTGGGCGGATGCTGAAATTCAGTATATTGAAAGCGATGAATAATTTTTATTAATATTGACGATAATTTAGACCAAGACATAATGGCAGAAAAAAAAGCTGGAAAAAGTAAAACACCACTTCCAAAAAAACCAAAATTTAATTTTTACTGGATTTATGGAGGATTAGCTATATTGTTTATAGGAATCCAATTTATAAACTTTGGAAGTGGGGCAAAAACAGCCAATTGGGGCGAAGTAAAAATGATGCTAGAAGATGGAGACATCAACAAAATTGTTCTCGTAAATAAAGAGTTTGCCGAAGTATTTATTAAAAAGGATCGTTTATCAAAACCAAAATATGAAAAAGTAAAAGGTGGCGGCTTTGGTGCCAATAACCCAAATTATATTTATTATATCATTTCACCAGATAAATTTGAGGAAAAGATAGAAGCAAGCCAGATAAACTCTTCCTACGACAAAATATATATTACTAATGAAACCAGAAAAAACTGGGGCGGAGATATTCTAGGTTGGATATTCCCAATCTTAATATTAGTAGCAGCTTGGTTCTTCATCATGCGTATGATGAGTAAAAATTCTGGTGGTGCTGGAGGACAAATTTTTAATATAGGAAAATCAAAAGCCCAATTATTTGATCAAGGAGCAAGCATAAACATTAATTTTAGTGATGTTGCCGGATTAGAAGAGGCTAAAATTGAAATTATGGAAATCGTTGATTTCCTAAAAAAACCTTCAAAATATACTGAGTTGGGTGGTAAAATTCCAAAAGGAGCACTTTTAGTTGGACCTCCCGGTACAGGTAAAACCTTACTTGCCAAAGCAGTGGCCGGTGAAGCTAATGTTCCATTTTTCTCGATTTCGGGTTCTGACTTTGTAGAAATGTTTGTTGGTGTTGGAGCCTCACGTGTACGTGATTTATTCAAACAAGCGAAAGAAAAAGCACCTTGTATAGTTTTCATCGACGAAATTGATGCCATTGGTCGTGCCCGTGGCAAAAATGCCATGACTGGAGCAAATGACGAAAGAGAAAACACACTTAACCAACTTCTTACAGAGATGGATGGTTTTGCAACCAATACAGGAGTAATTATCTTAGCTGCTACTAACCGTGCAGATATACTTGATCGTGCTTTAATGCGTGCAGGTCGTTTTGATCGCCAAATACATGTTGAGCTTCCGGATTTAGAAGAGCGTAAAGCTATTTTCAAGGTCCATATGAAACCTCTGAAAGTAAATAACACTGCAAAAGTTGATTTTCTAGCAAAACAAACTCCAGGATTTTCTGGGGCAGATATTGCCAATGTTTGTAATGAATCAGCTTTGATTTGTGCTCGAAAAAATAAAAAAATTATTGACAAACAAGATTTCATGGATGCTATTGATCGTATCATTGGTGGACTGGAAAAAAGAAATAAAATTATCTCGAAACATGAGAAAAAAGTAATCGCTTTTCACGAATCAGGTCATGCTTCGGTAAGCTGGTTATTGGAACATGCCCATCCATTAGTGAAAGTAACCATCGTACCTCGTGGAAAAGCTTTAGGTGCAGCCTGGTATCTTCCTGAAGAACGTCAGATTACTACTTTCGATCAAATGTTTGATGAAATGTGTGCTGCCTTAGGAGGCCGTGCTGCCGAAAAAATTATTTTTGGTAAAGTATCAACTGGGGCTTTGAATGACCTAGAAAAAGTAACCAAACAAGCTTTTGCAATGGTTACTTATTTTGGATTGAATAAAGAAATTGGAAACATCAGTTATTATGATTCCAGTGGACAATCGGAATATTCATTCCACAAACCATTTAGCGAAAAAACAGCAGAAACTATTGATAAAGAAATTAGCAAATTGGTTGAATCTGCTTATGATCGTGCGAAAAAACTTCTTACTGAAAACAAAGAAAAGCTTGAACAATTAGCTGCTGTTTTATTAGATCGTGAGGTTATTTTTAGTGAAGACTTAGAAAGCGTATTTGGCAAACGTCCTTTTGAAGATAGAAACAAAGAAGAAGAAGATATTGTTGTAGCCAAGGCTAAGCCTAAGAAAAAAGTACCAACAAAAAAAGCGCTACCTAAAGCTAAAGTTAAAGTTAAAAAAGAGCCTAAGAAAAAAGAAGATAAAGCATAAAACTTTATTCATGGAAGAAAGCACATCAAGAGAGAAAGTCCTTAAAAAAATCCGGAATGCTTTGATAAGCAAGAAGGAAAACCCTTTTCAAGATATTGATTTTGAATCGTCGGTTTATACAAAAATAGAGGATGCACTTGATGTTACTTTTGCCACTGAGTTTATTAAAGTTGCTGGCAAGTTTGTATACTGCGAAAGCCGCAAAGATTTTCTGCAAAAACTAAAAATGCTAATGAATGAAAACTTTTGGGGAGCTGTATTTTGTAAAGATCAAGAGATTCAAGCCATGCTTACCAAAGGAGATATTTCATTTCAATTCGAAGAAAAAGATTTTGACAGTTTAAAAGTAGGAATTACAGCCTGCGAATATCTAATTGCTCGTTTAGGAAGCATTGTTATCAGCTCAAAAAATGATAGTGGTCGCAAATTACATTTCTTCCCAGAAATTCATATTGTGATGGCCTACACTTCACAGTTAGTCCCTGATATTAAAGATGCTATTCTTGGATTGCAAAAAAAATATGGTGATGATTATCCCTCAATGATGACATTCATAACAGGACCTAGTCGAACTGCAGATATTGAAAAAACCTTGGTTATGGGAGCCCATGGTCCAAAAGATGTTTATGTTTTTCTAATTGACGATCAACCATACCCTTAAAAAAATTTACTTTGAAAAACTTAATTACCCGAGCAATCACAGGAGCCGTATTTTTAGTTGTAGTCGTTGGAGCTATTCTTACTGGCCCAAATGCATTTACTATTCTCTGTTTTTTATTTGCAGCAATTGGTTTGAATGAATACACTAAACTAAAATCAGAACTGTTCAGAAAATTTTTTAATAGAATTCTTTTTGTTTTTGCTGGCCTCATTATTTTTCTTACACTCAGTTTACCATCATTAGAAATCCTCCCTTTTAGCACCAGTATTTGGGGATTTTCTATTATAATAATTTGTTTGGTTTATGCGTTGATAAGCGAGAAGAGCAAGCCATTTTCATATTTTTCAGAATTCTTTTTTGGTTTAGTTTACGTTGCAATTCCATTTGCTCTTTTAGCATCTTTTCATTTTTTAAATGATTTACAAATTGAAGATAATGAGCTTTTATTAGGGTTTTTTATCATTTTATGGTGTAATGATGTATTTGCTTATTTAGTGGGTTCAGCTATCGGAAAAACAAAACTAGCCGTTAAAATTTCTCCCAAGAAAACATGGGAAGGAACTATTGGGGGTATTGTACTTTCTATTATATCTGCCTTTATTATTTCCAAATACTTTTTTAGTTTGGATGTTATAAACTGGTTGGTACTTGGTTTATTAATAAGTATCTTTGCCACGCTCGGTGATTTACTGGAATCTAAGTTTAAACGACAAGCGGGAATTAAAGACAGCGGAAATATAATGCCTGGTCATGGTGGGGTTCTCGATCGCTTTGATGGTATGATTTTGGCAGCTCCAGTAGTCTATATTTATTTATCAATTGTGTTGTAATCTATGAAGATCCATAAAGAAGGTTATCCGTCAATTATCATTGCCGGCCTTTTTGTAGCACTACTTGTGTCTGCCTCTTACTATTTTTTTCCTGAACTATCCATTTTACATTGCATTTCATCATCAATTGGTCTTGTTTTTTTCATACTTATTGTTCGTTTTTTCAGGGTTCCTTCAAGACAAGTTGAATTGGATGAAAATGCTATAATTTCTGCTGCAGATGGAACTGTTGTCGCCATTGAAGAGGTTTTTGATAAAGAATATTTCAACGAAAAAAGAATACAGATTTCTGTTTTTATGTCGCCATTTAATGTACACGTAAATTATTATCCTTTTAGTGGAATCATAAAAAGAGCTATTCATAAACCAGGAAAACATATGCCTGCTTACAAAGCAAAATCATCTATGGAAAATGAGCAAAGCAGCATCGTAATTGAACATAAAAACAAACAAGAAGTATTGCTTAGACAAATAGCTGGGATGTTGGCACGCAGGATAGTTTTTTATTCAAAAGAAAAACAAGAGGCTAAACAAGGAGAAGAAATAGGAATAATAAAATTCGGTTCTCGAGTTGATTTACTCCTCCCCCTTTCTGCAAAGATAAATGTTAAATTACAGCAAAAAGTAAGTGCAAAACTAGATGTAATTGCTTACTTCAATTAGGATTTACAAAATTCCTTCTATCTCTTTCAAATGATTTATTTCAAAGCTAATTTCTTCGGAATGCGGTTCTGCTTCAAAGTTCACATAAATTTGATCAATGTCAACTCCTTTGGCTCCTAAAATATCCACGCGCAAATCATCTCCAATCATCATACTTTCTTTGGCTACAGCTCCAGCTTTATCCATGGCAAATTCAAAAATCCGGGGATTTGGTTTTTTGTAACCCGCCATTTCTGAAGTAATAATTTCTGTAAAATATTTGCGTAAATCCGAAGCATCGATCTTCACTTGTTGAACCTCTTCAAATCCATTGGTGATTAAATGCAAGGTGTATTTTTCTTTCAAATAAAATAAGATTTCATGCGTATATGGAAACAAATTTACCTTTAGAGGACTGAGTGTAATATAATCTTCGGCTATAAATGCAGCCAACTCTCCATCCAGAATTCCAAATTCCTCCATGGTTAAAAACCAACGCTTCACACTCAGTACTTCTTTAATAATTTCACCATCACGATACATTGCCCACAAAATATCATTGTGTTTTTTATAGGTTGCAGTGAATGCCTCTACCGTAGGAACACCTTTAGTTTGCAATTGATATTTATCAAATATTTCTTCAAAAGTTTGTGCCGCACTCTTTTCAAAATCCCATAATGTACGGTCTAAGTCAAGGAAAATATGTTTGTATTTAGTCATCAATTATTAATTTGTGGCAAATGTAATCATTCTATTCTCAGTATAAAAAAACAAAAAAACACTTGACAATCCATTTTAAAGTTCGTATCATTGTGATATCATTTTAATATCACTTTATAAAAACTTATATCATGAAAGAAGAAAAAACATATTTACCAATCTCAGGTTATTGGGCATTACTTTGGATCATTTTACTTATCGGCATACCCGTATTAGGAATCGTATTTGCTAAAATGATTTATTTAATAGTTATTGCAGTCATAGGACTTTTTTGCATCGGTGGCTTTGTAATCGTCAATCCTAACGAGTCAAGTGTTTTAGTTTTGTTTGGGGCTTATAAAGGTACCATTAAACAAAATGGATTCTTTTGGGTGAATCCTTTCTTGACCAAGAAAAGGGTAACACTTAGGGCATTAAATATTGATAGTGATCCCATCAAAGTTAACGACAAAGTTGGTAACCCGATTATGATTGGAATTGTTTTAGTCTGGAAAGTTGAAAACACCTATAAAGCAGCTTTTGAAGTGGATGATTATACCCATTTTGTGAATATCCAAAGTGAAGCTGCTATTCGAAAACTAGCAGGTCATTATCCTTATGATAATTTTGATGATGCCCAAGCTGAAATCACCTTACGCTCAGGTGGTGAAGAAGTAAATCATAAATTGGAAGAAGAGCTTCGGGAAAGATTAGACATTGCCGGCATCCATGTTATTGAAGCCAGAATTGCTTATCTCGCTTATGCGCAAGAAATTGCAGGAGCAATGCTTCGTCGCCAGCAAGCAACAGCTATTGTTGCTGCACGTTACAAAATTGTAGAAGGTGCTGTGAGTATGGTAGAAATGGCATTAGAGCAATTATCACAAAAAGAAATTATTGAATTTGATGATGAAAAGAAAGCCACAATGGTGAGTAATTTAATGGTTGTTCTCTGTTCTGATAAAGATGCTGCACCTGTTATTAATACAGGAACTCTGCACCAATAAAATTTGAATTAAACTATATTCGGTCATGGAAAAATCATCAATTGAAATATTGTCTGCATATGCGAAGAAAAATAATTATAAATATTGGACAAATTCTGATAAAAAAATATTTAGCCTAACACCATCAGAACCATTCCTTAGTCAGATAAACATAACTATCGAATTTAAATCGGGTAAGCATACATATTATTTCTGCGCTTCTGATAGATTTGGGGGTACAGCACACACAGGAAGCACTTATTCTGGAATTTATAGAGACTTTTCTCCCACAGAAGTTCCATCAGTAAAAATTAGACCCAAACTTTGGATAGATAATTTATCATTCAGTAAAAAATTAAAAACGGGTGTTGACGAGATTGATAAAACACTACTTATAAAAAGCTCAGATGTAGATTTCGTGAAGAAGATAATTTCCAGAAAATTAGGAACTGAATTAAATAAAATATCAAAACAAATTGAAGGCATAGAGTTTATCATTGAACCAAATTTTTTGACTTATAATTCACATCTAAAAGGAAAATCTATTATAGCTTTACAAACAAATAAATGGCTCATTGAAAGCAAAGATTTAAATTTGTTATTTGAAAAAGGAGCAAATTTATTAGAACTGGTAAGAATTAGATAAAAAATATCAACGGAAAAGAATAGCTCAAAATTACTATTATGGTCAAGAAAAAGGCATTTGCATTAAGAATTGAACCAGAATTATTGAAGGCTGTTGAAAAATGGGCTGCCGATGAATTCCGTTCCTCCAATGGTCAGATTGAATGGATCATTAGCAAGGCCTTAAAAGATACTGGCAGATATCCAAAAAATAAAAATACTGAAGAATAAAAATATAAAGCCAAAAAAAAAATGGAATTAAACACCCCCGAAAAATTTTTATTACTCGCAAAACATCCTGAAAAATATTGGTATAAAATTCCTCACTTACCGCTTAATTATGGGATAATTGGAGCCTGTTTATTGGATCTTTCACTCAAAGAAATTCTGGATATCAAGGATGATCGTTTTATCATAATAAATAAATCAAAATTAGATAATAGCGAATCCCCTTGGGTTAAAAGAATATCTGATTTAATTGAAAATTCAAGAAAAGCAAGAAAGCCAAGATATTGGATTCAAAAATTTGCACGGAAATCAAAAATGTATAAATGGGAGATCTTTTTAGGCTTAGAAAAAAAGAGACTTATTCGTATTGAACATAAGTCATTTTTATGGATTCCTTTTAGGCGATGTTATCTGGTTGATAGTAGAACACGAAACAAATTGATCGAACATTTACGCGAAATTGTTTTGTACAAAAAAAAGAAAAGTGAAGAGGATGTTTCAATACTTGGGATGGTAGAAGCCTGTAAAATGTACAAGTTAATTGCTAAGGACAGACATGAAAGAAAGACAATGAGAAAAGAATTGAAAATAATTCTTAAAGACAGCCCAATTTCCGCAACAGTTGAAAGCACTATTAGGCAAACTCAAATAGCCATTTCTATGGCGATTGCTGCTTCTACAGCAGCTGCTGCTGGAGGGGGCAGGTAGTAACAAAACTTATTGGTAAACAAAAAAAGGGGAGCAATGCTCCCTTTTTTTGTATTAAATATTTTATTTGCGTCTGCGATCACTACTCCCACCACTACGTCGGCTTCCACCTCCGCTGCGCTTATCGCCTCCACCGCCATAACGACTTCCACTACTGCGTCTGTCGCCACCGCTACTTCTTTTATCTCCTCCTTCACTACGTCTAGATCGGCTACTATCTCGGCTATCTCTACTTCCACCGTAACTTTTCTTTTTGTAAGGTCGGCCTTGTTGAGAAGAATCTCTTTCAGGTTTTGCTTGTGAAACTTCAACCAATAATGGTTTTCCATCAAAATCAGAACCGTTTAATGCTTTAACTAAATCTGCTTCTTTTGATTTATCAATTTCGAAGAATGAAAAATTACGCATAATGTCAATTTTTCCAACTTCAGCATCGCTAGAGTCTAAACCTTCATTAATCATACCCATCAAACGAGCAGGTGTTAAATCATCACGGCTCCCAGCACTAATGTATAATCGAGTAAAGTTTTCATTTCTTTGATCTCTATCATCTCTGCTTCTTTTGCCATCACCATCTCTTTTATCACGCCTGTCATTTCGTTCTCTTGGACTACTAGATACATTGACATCCCTAGCATTTTTATAATATGCCAAAAAACGGTTAAATTCAGATGATACAAAATGTTTGATTAAATCTTCACGACTCAACCATTCCAATTTTTTGTAGATTTCTTCTAAAAATGGCTCAATTTGTTTTTCGTCAACTACAACTTTTTCAATCTTTTCGATGAATGAATAAAGCTGAGTTGTGCAAATATCTTTTCCGCTTGGCACAGGTTCTTTCGTGAATTTAATGCCAAATTTCTTTTCAATTTCTTGAATCCTACGATTTTCGCGTGTATGTGTAATTAAAATAGAAATACCACTCTTACCTGCTCTACCTGTTCTACCACTACGGTGAATATACACTTCAGGATCATCTGGCAAGTTGAAATTAATGATATGTGTTAAGTCTGTAACATCCAATCCTCTGGCTGCAACATCTGTAGCGATTAAAAGCTGTAGCTGTCCCGATCTGAAACGGCCCATTACTTCATCTCTTTGTGCTTGCGAAAGATCACCATGTAAGGCGTCGGCATTGTAACCATCGCTCATAAACTTACTGGCAATCTCCTTGGTTTCTCGGCGTGTACGACAAAAAACAATACCATAAATTTTAGGATTGATATCTGCTAAACGCTTAAGCACTTCATATCTATCTTTAGCCTGAACCATATAATTCACATGCGTCACATTTTCGGCTGCAGCATTTTGACGAGCAACAGAAATTTGAACAGCATCCGTCATAAACTTTTTGGTAATATTCAAGACTTCTTTTGCCATTGTGGCTGAAAACAATAAAGTTTGTTTTTCCTTAGGAGTCTCTGCTAAAATTTCATTCAAATCTTCCTTAAATCCCATCGAAAGCATTTCATCTGCTTCATCAAGAATAACACGCTTTATATTTCCAAGTACTAATCTTCTTCGTTTGATTAAGTCTTTTACACGACCTGGAGTACCAACAACTATCTGTGCTTCTTTACCCAAGGCTCTAATTTGTGGTTCAATACTAGCACCACCATAAACAGCAACAACGCCGAGGCGTTTAATGTTTTTCGAATAATTTGTAAGGTCTTTTGTAATTTGCATGCATAGCTCTCGTGTTGGACAAAGTACTATAGTCTGCGTTCTTTTATCTTTAACATCTGTCAATTGAATAGCAGGCAGACCAAATGCGGCTGTTTTACCTGTTCCTGTTTGAGCTAATGCTATCAGGTCTTTATCGGAGGTCAATAAATGGGGAATTGTTTTGGCTTGAATAGGGGTTGGTGTTTCAAAGCCAAGTTCCTGGATGGCATCAAGAATTTCTTCTTGCAATCCAGTAACTGCAAATGAGTTCATATGTTATAAGTTTTTATTAAGCGGCAAAGGTAGTACTTATAATCATGGTAATTACCAATTTATAGAAATACATTGCAAATAAAACGTTTGTGGAATTGCAGATTATTTATTGAAATATTTTCCTTGCCAGCTATTTCTTTCTTCCAATTGTTTTTCGATCATAGTCAAAATCTGATCATTTCGAATTTTACCCCATCCAGGACCTGCTAAGAAACGAGGAGGAACTTCTCCTGCAAATCGCTCAACCACAAAATTTGGATTCAATTTTTCTAGAAAACAAATGATAAAATCAATGTATTCTTCCAATTCAAAGAAGTCAAATTGCTCAGGATCTTCACGATATTCATTCTCCATCTGTGTATCCTTAATAATCTGAAGCTGATGAAATTTGATATTATTCAGAGGAAGGGCTGATAATATCTCAGCTTCTTCTAACATCTCCTCTCGGGATTCTCCTGGTAGTCCAAACATCATATGAGCTCCTGTTTTAACACCTAATTCAGTAGTTTGATGAATGGCATCTACAGCCTGCTGATAGCTATGTCCACGATTGATACGCTTCAGGGTTTTATCATAGCAAGATTCTATCCCATATTCAATAATTACATAATACTTTTCGGAAAGTTCTTTGAAATAGTTGAGTAGCTCTTTATCAATACAATCGGGACGAGTACCAATAACCAAACCCACAACTTCTGGGAATTGCAAGGCTTGCCCATAAATGGATTTTAATTGCTCAATCCCTGCATAGGTATTTGAATAAGCCTGGAAATAAGCCAGATATTTTCCAACTCGTCTATAGCGATTTTGATGGAATTCCATTCCCTCTTTCATTTGCTGTTCCACCGATTTTTGGGGTTGGCAATAGGATGGATTAAAGGCGTCGTTATTGCAATAAGTACAACCACCCACACCTAAACTGCCATCCCGATTCGGACAAGTAAAGCCTGCATCCAAACTCAATTTCTGAACCCGTTCACCAAAGTGATTCCTAAAATAATTAGCATAGGCATTAAAACGTCTATCGTGCCCCCAGGGATATTCCATAAATACAAAAATAAAAAAAGGGGTGCATTAAGCACCCCTCTATAACAATTAAATCTAAAAGATTTTATTTAGTAGCGTTTTCTAGTCTCTTAATAATTGAGAAAATAAATGCAGCTGATAGCACACAACATACGATGAATATCGCCCATAGTTGCCATAAGTCTAATTTACCCCAGAAGAAACTTCCAACGAATAAAAATTTATTACCAACAGCAGTTGCTAATAACCAACCACCTTGCATTAATCCTTGGAAACGTGTAGGTGCCACTTTCGACACAAACGATAATCCCATCGGACTTAAGAACAATTCAGCAATGGTTAAAATCAAATACCCATTCATTAGCCAGTAAGGCATTACTCTTGAAGAGTCTGGTACTGGGTTAAATTGTGTAGCACCAGAAGCATCTACATAAGTTAGTTCGTGAGGAGATACTAAGTTTAAGGATGCAATGAGAACTACAACAAAACCTATAGCGGCAATGATCATACCTATTCCAATTTTCTTAGGAGTAGATGGTTCAATATTTTTCTTATTCATCCAAGCAAAAACACCCATTACTGGGAATGTTAAGGCAACGATAAACAATGGATTAAATGATTGAAAAACTTCAGGAGCAATAGGATTTAAAGCCTCATAACCTGAAACAAAATAATAGGTTAAATAACCTAATCCTACAAACATTCCAGCACCAATCATTCTGGTTTTGAAAACCTTCTTCGTAACAAAAATGATTAAACCAGCAATAGTACCAATAAAGGCTAATATTGATTCTAGGTTAAAGAAGATATTTGTAAATGGATCTACAAATTTAACGGTATAATCTCTGGCAAAGAATGTCAGTGTTAATCCATTTTGATGGAAGGACATCCAGAAGAAAATTACTACAAAGAATACAAGTACGAGAGAAGTAATACGAGGACGCTCTTCTTTTGTAGAGATGGAATAGATATAGGCAATAAAACCAAAGAATAAACCAACAGCTGCACCCAACGCAAAATCATTAAAAGCAAAATGAAAAATAGCTGAAGTTGCAACCAATGCTGCAATTGCTAAACCAATGGCTTTTGGACTTGTAGATGAACTTGAACTTAATTTGTTTGTTTCTTTAGATTCTACTTTTTCAACATTTGGTAAATATTTATTGAAAAATGTATATACTAATAATGAAATAATCATAGTACCTGCAGCAATTGCAAAGGCATAATTATAACCTCTAGCAAAAGCATCAATATAGTTTTGAGCAAAAGCGCCCAAATCAGTAACTGCTGATCCTGAAACTTGAGTAGCGAGATTCTGGAAATTTTCAGTATTTTCAAGAGTTCCATTCATATAGGCGTGACACATACCTGGTAAACTTCCATCATGAAGCAATCCTTGAGTTCCAAGATACCAATTACGAACGCTTGTTGCAACATATGGTGCAAAGAAAGCTCCTACGTTAATACCCATATAAAAGATCATAAATGCAGAGTCTCTTACTTTTGAATACTTAGGATCATCATATAATTGACCAACAACAGCTTGTAAATTACCTTTAAACAAACCATTACCAAGGGCAATGACAAAAAGGCCTCCAAGGGTTACCGCTAATGGCAGTCCAGGAAAAGCAATCAGTACATAACCTCCAAACATAATAATCAGACCAAGCATAATGACTGATTTATATTTTCTGGTTGCGTCAGCTAAAATACCGCCTAATAAGGCAAGGGCATAAATTCCATAATAAAACCAACTATAATAACCACCTGCTATCTCCTCACTTAAGCCATACTTAGCTTGTAAGAAAAGAACCAAAATCGCCATCATGGTGTAAAAACCGAAGCGTTCCCCCATATTAGCAAAAAAGGCTACAAATAATCCCTTAGGATGTCCTTTAAACATAATTTCTTAATTTAGATTTATAAATATTTAGTATTCTCAAAGTTTTACTTTTGTAAAGGAATACAAAAATAACCAAAAATTCACCTTATCCAAATGAGGAGTGTAAAAGCCAGTAATTTAAAAATGTTCTAATATAGTGTAATAAAATGGCGAGCACTTCGTCTTGTTAATAAAAGCGATCATAAATGACGATAGAAAAATTCAAAGAGGATATCCTTCCGATGAAGAACAAGCTTTTCAGAATGGCCTTTAGACTATTGAAAAGCACGGCTGAAGCGGAAGATGTGGTTCAAGAAATTTTTTTGAAGTTATGGTCGAAAAGGGAAACATTAAAGGAATACCGAAGTATTGAAGCATTTTCCATGACAATGACCAAAAATCTTTGTCTGGATAAACTTAAAGCGAAAAGCTCAAAAAACATAGGACTAGAGCACGCCACTTTAAATGATAGTTCGGAAAATCCGTATCAACAAATGGATGTTAAGGATACCATAAAAAAAGTTCATGAAATTATTGACAAGCTGCCAGAGCAACAAAAAATTATCATTCAAATGCGCGATATAGAAAATTGCGACTACGATGAGATTGCAGAAGTTACTCAACTCAGTCTGAATAATATCAGAGTCAATCTTTCAAGAGCACGGAAAAAAGTAAGGGACACATTATTAAAAATTCAAAATTATGAATTCTCGTCAAACTGAAAATCTACTGGAGCGCTACTTCAACGGTGAGACTTCTCTCGAAGACGAAAAAAATCTGAGGGAATTCTTCCAGAAGAAAGACATACCGCCTCATTTGCTGTCGCTAAAAGCACAGTTTGAGTATTTTGCCGATGAGCACGATCACGAATATTTAGACAAAAGCTTTGACAACAAGATTCTAAACGAAATCTCAAAAAAAGAAAAATTACAAAAACGAAGCATCAGACGTAGGTATTTATATACCGCTTCTGGAATTGCAGCAAGCATACTCATTATTTTAAGCATCTTCTTCAAACTAGATCCCCTTACATCAAGAGTTGAAGATACTTTTGATGATCCAATGGCTGCTTATCTCGAAACTAAAAAAGCACTTCTTTTTGTTTCCGAAACATTTAATAAAGGTGTTGATCCCATAGAAAAAATGACAACATTCGACGAAGGTGTTCAGCAATTATCAAAATTATCAAGTTTAAATACAGGCATTAACGAAGCCAACAAAATATCAAAATTCCACGAAAAACAACAACAAATTTTAAATAATTAAAAATCTATAGTTATGAAAAACTTAATTAAACTACTCAGTATTGCTTTCATCTTAGTACCAATGATGTTAAGCGCACAAGATTCATCTATCGAAAACTTATACGACGAATATGTTGGAGAAGATGGATTCACTTCAGTAAACATCTCAAAAGAAATGTTTATGCTACTTGTTCAATTAGAAGGCGTTGAAAGCGGCGAATTTAAAGAAATGCAAGAAGCACTAGCCGGATTAAACGGCATGAAGATTCTCACCTATAATCGTACAGGTGATGAAACTAGTAAAACGCTTAATAAAGAAATCAGTGATATTCTAGAAAAAGGGAAATTTACGGAATTAATGACCGTAAAAGAACTCGATTCTGATGCACGTTTTATGCTACGGAAAGATGGTACAGACATCATTGAATTACTTTTGATTTCGAGAGAAAAAGACCAAACGACTTTAATCAGTTTCTTTGGCATTATCGACCTGAAAAGTATTTCAAAAATTTCAAAATCAGTTCAAATCAAAGGTTTAAAAAACTTGGAAAAACTTAAAGATAATTACAAACATTAACATAAATTAATATGAAAAACCTTATAAAAATTGCATTGCTCACTCTTGTGTGCTTTCCAATGATACTCATGGCAGAAAATCATGACTTAAATAATTTCTTTAAGAAATACGATGGGCAAAAAGATGTTAGCTTAGTAAGTATATCCATGGACGGGATCAACATCAGTTTAGGAAATGAAATAGATGACTTATTTGAGCAGGTAGATAAATTGAAAATTTTACATTTTAAAAATCGTTATAAAACGTTTCGCGACTCAGATTTTCAAGACGACATTGCTGATATCATCAAAAAAGGAGATTATAAATTATTGATGGATGTAAATGATGGAGATGAAAAAGTGAAAATTTACATTGTAAACGGAGATGATAATATAATTAAAGAAGGACTAATTGTTGCGCAAGAAGATGATGAAGCCAGCTTGATTTGGGTGACAGGAAATATGAGTCTAGCCGATTTCACTCGCTCTCACAAACATTTTAAACATTATCATTAACAATTGCGTTTTCAATATTATTTCAAAGGACAGAGCAATCTGTCCTTTTTTTTACGTGAAATCTGAACTCACTATAGTATATATATACATCACCCTGAACTTGATTCAGGATCGCATCAAATAAACTAGAGATTTTGAAATAAATTCAGAATGACGACTTTAGCTATTTAGTAATTTTTGTTTTAATCGGCTTACAAAGCCTTTCGGGAACGACTTTTTTTACTAATTTTGCGCTTTAATTTTTACAGAAACATAGATGACTGAAATAGCAAGTAAATACAATCCGCAAAACACCGAAGACAAGTGGTATAAGCATTGGATGGATAAAGGATATTTTCACTCGGAACCCGACGAAAGAGAGCCTTATTGCATCGTGATACCTCCACCAAATGTCACTGGTGTGCTGCATATGGGACATATGTTGAACAATACCTTGCAAGATGTATTGGTTCGTCGTGCTCGTATGCTTGGGAAAAATGCTTGTTGGGTACCCGGAACAGACCATGCTTCTATTGCTACCGAAGCTAAGGTTGTAGCAAAACTAAAAGATGATGGCATAGATAAAGCAA
>JAOZUV010000179.1 GCA_029938505.1 Bacteroidales bacterium
TAGAATAACTCTCTAGAAGAACGTCCACCATACCAGAAAGTAGCTTTACGATTTGTTTTCTTCGTATTGTAAAGATCAAAGATATGTGAACGCATTGGAGCCATACCTGCACCACCACCAATAAACATCATTTCGCGCTCAGTTGGTTTGATAAAGAATTCACCATAAGGACCTGAAACAGTTACCTTATCACCAGCTTTAAGAGAGAATATATAAGAAGAACAAATACCAGGATTCACATTCATGAATTGGTTTTTAGCTCTGTCCCAAGGTGGGGTTGCAATACGAATATTCAACATTACGATATTACCTTCGGCAGGGTGATTAGCCATTGAATAAGCACGGTAAATAGGCTCCGGATTTTTCATGGTTAAATTCCACATATTGAAATTATCCCAATCGCCGCGATATTCTTCTTCAACTTCAATACCACTGAAATCAACTGTACATTTAGGAACATCAATTTGAACATAACCACCCGATTGGAAATCCATTGTTTCACCTTCAGGAAGTCTAACAATAAACTCCTTGATAAAGGTCGCCACATTGCGGTTGGAAACCACTTCGCATTCCCATTTCTTAATTCCAAATACTTCTTTTGGAATACCGATTTGCATATCTTCTTTAACTTTTACCTGACAAGCTAAACGCCAGTTATTATTGGCTTCTTTACGGGTAAAATAGCCAACTTCGGTAGGAAGAATACTTCCCCCACCTTCGAAAACCTGACATTTACACATGGCACAAGTTCCACCTCCACCACATGCAGATGGTAAGAAAATTTTCTCGTTTGCCAATGTTGACAAAATGGTTGATCCAGGATTAACCGTGAATTCTTTTTCTTCGTTAATTGTTAGTTTAACTTCGCCAGATGGCATCAATTTTTTTCGTGCGTAAAGCAAGACTGAAACCAAAAGCATGATGATTACAAGAAACACCACTATGCTAATCAAAACAACTAATCCGATGCTAATATTCAAAATCATATCTTATCTATTTTCTCTTTATTAACATTATAATTTGATACCCAAGAAACTCATGAACGCAATGCCCATCAGTCCTGTAATGATGAATGTAATACCCAAGCCGCGTAAGGCAGGAGGTACATTTGAATAACGGATTTTTTCGCGAATGGCTGCAATACCAATAATTGCCAATAAAAATCCTACTCCTGATCCAAGTCCAAACGAAGTAGCCTGCAAAATAGTTTCATACTCTCTTTCCTGCATAAACAATGATCCTCCTAAAATTGCACAGTTTACAGCAATAAGTGGAAGGAAAATTCCTAATGAACTGTATAAAGCAGGTGCAAATTTCTCAACAATCATTTCGACCAATTGAACCATTGAAGCAATTACGGCGATAAACATAATAAAACTTAAGAAGCTAAGATCAATTGTATCAGCTCCATTTACGCCCCACTCTGGATTTAACCAAACCAATGCACCTTCTGATAAAATATATTGGTTAAGCAAATAATCAACCGGGACTGTAATTCCCAAAACAAAGACTACTGCTAAGCCAAGACCCATAGAGGTTTTTACCGTTTTTGAAACAGCCAAATATGAACACATGCCTAAGAAATAGGCAAATACCATATTATCAATAAAGATTGACTTTACGAATATGTTAAATAGTTCTTGCATATCTATAAATTATTTTTTCTTATTAATTTTCTTCAACAAGTTCTTTATCTCTTGATCTCTGAACCCAGATAATGATTCCGACAAGAATCAATGCCATTGGAGGCAAGATCATAAATCCATTGTTTTTATATCCAAAATCATATACGCCTAAATATTCCATTACAGGAATATCCCAAATGGTTCCTGATCCCAGAAACTCACGGAAAAAGGCAACAACAATCAGAATCCAACCATAACCAAAAGCATTCCCCAGACCATCTAAAAATGCAGGCCAAGGTTTGTTAGCCATTGCAAAAGCTTCAAAACGCCCCATGATAATACAGTTAGTAATAATCAAGCCAACAAAAACTGAAAGCTGTTTACTTACATCAAAAACAAAGGCTTTTAACACTTGGTCAACAAGAATTACCAAGGCAGCGATTACTGTCAACTGAACAATAATTCGAATCCGTGGTGGGATCCCATTTCTCAATAGTGAAATAATTACATTACCAATGGCCAATACAGCCATTACTGACAATGTCATAACAAATGCTGGTTTAACTTTAGCGGTTACCGCTAAAGCAGAGCAAATTCCCAAAACCTGAGTTGTAATCGGGTTATCCTTATGGAGAGGATTGATTAAGAGTTTTCGATTTTTCAACGAACACAATGGTTCCTTTTCTTTTTTCACTTCACTCATCGCTTAATTACGTTTATTGATATATGGAACATAATTTTCTAAACAATTGGCAAGCATCTCACTTACCGCATCGCTGGTAATTGTACCTCCCGAAATAGCATCCACACCGTGAATATGCATATTTTCAGGTAAGGTTACAATCCCACCTTTTACAACCTTAACCGATTGAAATTTGCCATCTTTAAAAACTTCTTTATTCACAAATTGAACCTGGAAATTTTTAGTATCGATCTCGGCACCTAAACCAGGAGTTTCTCCTTTATGACCAAAAGTGACACCTACAACAGTACTAAAGTTATCTTGCAAGGCAATGTTTCCCCAGATAGGACCCCAAAGACCCGCTCCACGTAATGGAATGATATAGGTTTTTGTCCCATTGGATTCGGCCACTAATAAAGGAATATTATAGTCAAGATCTTTGCTCTTTTTGTATAATTCCTTTTTAAGATCTAGTTTGAAAGCGCTAATATCGCCACTTACAAATTTGCCATCTACAAAATCACTCACGATTTCGCCTTTATTATTAATAACGAGTTCTTGAGTAATATTTTTATTGTAAAGTTCAATGGCATTATCAGTTGTAGCTTCAATATTTGCAGAAGCTAAAATCCCTTTCATCTTATCTATCCTGAAATTTTCATCCTGTAAAGGTTTTAGGAACATTGCAGCCGACGAAAGAATAGCAGCAACAATGATCACCATCACACTTGCATATCGGAAAATATAAAAATTACTATACATAATTTTTTGCTTTTTTATTATAATTATTAAGCTTTCGCTCGTTTAAGTCTTTTCTTGATATTTGATTCAACCACATAATGATCAATTAGTGGGGCAAATACATTCATTAACAATATAGCCAACATCATTCCTTCCGGATAAGCCGGATTGAATACACGAATCAGCACTGCAATCAGTCCAATCAGGAATCCATAAATATATTTACCTCTGTTGGTTTGAGAAGCTGTTACCGGATCAGTTGCCATAAACACCGCACCAAATGCAAAACCACCCAAAATCAAGTGATAATATGCTGGGATATTCATATAATCATTTAATCCCCAGAGATTGAATAAGCCACCCATGACCATCGCACCAACAACAGTTGATAACATAATGCGCCAGCTAGCAACACCTGTACCTAAAAGGATAAGTGCTCCGAATATTATTAATAGTGTAGATGTTTCTCCAATCGATCCAGGAATAGTTCCAATGAACATTTCCAAAGGACTTGGTAAAGCATCTATATTTCCTACTAAAGCATCTCCCAAAGGTGTAGCTCCTGAAAAAGCATCTGCTTTATCTGAGATCCATACTTTATCACCCGACATATCCGAAGGATAAGCGAAGAATAAAAAGGCACGTGCAGTTAAGGCAGGATTCAGAATATTCATTCCTGTTCCACCAAAAACTTCTTTACCAATGATCACAGCAAATGCTGTTGCAACGGCAACCATCCACAATGGAATATCTGGAGGAAGAAGAAGTGGAATCAACATACCTGAAACAAAGAACCCTTCGTTTACTTCATGTCCACGTTTTTGGGCGAAAATAATTTCGATACCCAATCCTACCACATAGGTTACAATAATTATAGGTAATACTTTTAGGAATCCATAAAAGAAGATTTCCAAAAACTCAGCAGTTACACCTTGTGATAAAAAATGTAATCGACCAACGTTCCACATTCCAAAAAGCATGATTGGCACTAATGCCAAAACAACCCAGATCATAGTCCGTTTCATGTCAACGCCATCACGAATGTGACTTCCTTTTGTTGTAACCTTATCGGATACAAAGAAAAGTGATTCAATCGCATCATAAGTTGAGTGAAGCATTTCAAACTTCCCGCCCTTTTGTACATGCGGTTTAATATTGTCTAATATTTTTCTAATTGCTTTCATTAATTTGTATAATGATTTAACACTTATTTAGCTCATTTCTTTTCTCATCAAGTCTAATCCTTTACGGATGACCTCTTGAATATTAATTTTTGAAGTATCGATATATTCACAAAGCGCAAAGTCTTCTTCATCCACTTCGTAAATACCTAAGTTTTCCATGGCATCAATATCTTCAATTATACATGCTTTGATGAGTTGAATAGGATAAATATCCAATGGCATCACTTTTTCAAATTGACCTGTAATAACAATCGCGCGTTCGCCACCATTTAAATTGGTATTTAAAGCATATTGTTTTTTAGGAGTTAACCATGATAAAGCAGTACGATAAAAACTATGTTTTTTAAAGCTTGGGAACATCCATCCGAAAAATGCATATTGATTTCCCTCAGGAATAACAGTAAGTTGAGAATGATAAAATCCAACATAACCTGTGTTTTCAATTCTATCTCCTGTAAATACGTTACCACTGATAAGCCTCTTATTTACATCCGTGACATTACCTTTAAGCATTGGCTCAACAGAAACACCCATTATTGTTTTATAATACTTGGGGTGTTTTATTTCCGAACCGCATAAAGCGATTGTACGTTGAGCATTAAATCTACCTTCTTTAAATAGGCGACCTATACTCAATACATCCTGTGGATATAAATACCAAACGATCTCACCTTTATTAATAGGATCAATGGCATGAATTTGAGTTCCTACATTACCTGCTGGATGTGGACCAGAAAATTCATTAATTTGAACATTTTTAGAATTCGTAAATACTTTAGAAGAAGTACTTACTTCAACATTCAAATGAACTTTCCCAGAAGTTAATTTTGCTAGTGCATCCAAACCCATTTGAAATTCTTCCCCACAACCATGAACGATAAAATCATAATCTACTGCCAGTGGGCTGGTATCAAAAGCTGAGATATGGA
>JAOZUV010000180.1 GCA_029938505.1 Bacteroidales bacterium
CATTATTTAAAACACGGTTTGGCTGTTTTACTAACCTTTATCGGGGTAAAATTGCTTGCTCATCACTGGCTGGAAGGCATTGGATTTGAAACCGAACATTCATTGTATGCTGTATTGGGTATCCTTGGAGTGAGCATGATTGTATCGCTTATTTTTCCTAAGAAAATAGCTTAATCTCAATTAGTTAATCTCTTCATACATTTGACTTTTTTATCTATTGATAGTACTTTTAAGCTACAACCAATACCTGAATAATTGATAAGCACCAAAAGATTTAGGCAAATATGAAACTGAACTCTAAAGCTTAACGATTTTAGTAACAATGGTTGGAATTAACTATAAAATTCCATTATGAGAACCTATTATTACAATAAACAGAATAACATACTTGAAACAAAAGTAAAGGGCAACTTATCAATTACAGATATTATAAACCACTATCTTGAAATTAGCAAGTCAGAATACCCAACTAAACATTTACAGATATTAATTGACTGTCGAGAAGCAGATTTTGAAATAACTCCCATTGAAATTAGTTATACTGTCAATGCTTTAAAAAGAGCCTTGATTAATTACGATTCTATTCAAGAATCAATTTTAGTTAACAAACCTTTTGAAACTGCTGTTGCTACACTTTTTCGGAGGTATAACTCAAATACAAATAATTATTTTTTCAAAGTGTTTTGTACAGAAAATGCTGCAAAATCCTGGCTTTAAAGCCGCTCATATTCTTCTTTGGTAATTTTTCGACCTGTATTACAAATCGGACAGCGGTAAGAATAGGTCGTTTTATACGGAATAACAGGAATGAAAAACAAAGAAACATGATCGTTTGATTTCGCAGCTAGCCAATGAGTTGTATTATTGCAATGATAACAATGTTCCACTTTATGGGATTGTTTCTCCTCCTCCTTTTTATTTCCGACTCCAAAAATGATAAACATATTTTAAATTTTGATATTTCTTTTCAAAACAAAAATAAGATTATTCTAGCTCTTATAGGGAATTTTAATATTGGGCAAAAATTCATATTTTAGCCTGCTTATAAAATTAATCTCTATGTTAAAGAATAAAAGAATTCCACACACTTACGTCATCGTTTTTTACATCATTGCGATTGCTGCAATTTGCACTTGGTTTGTACCTGGGGGTGAATTTCAACGAGAACAAAAAGTTATGCCCGATGGCACTAGCAAAACAGTGATTGTTCCTGGTTCATTTCAACATATCGATAATGAACCTCAAACTTGGCAGATATTTTCATCCATTTTTGATGGCTTTGTTGATAAAGCAGATATCATTGCACTGATACTACTCATTGGCGGTGCATTTTGGATTATGAATGCTAGTAAAGCCATTGACATAGCCATTATGTCTTTTCTGGAATTTACCAAGAAACTAGAGAATCAAAAACTTATAAAATTCATTGGAGTTAACAATATAGTGCTAACGCTGATTATGCTTATGTTTAGCACACTGGGTGCTGTTTTTGGGATGAGCGAAGAAACGATTGCTTTTGTAATCATCTTTGTTCCTTTAGCCATTAGCATGGGTTACGATTCCATTGTTGGGGTAAGTATTTGTTTTGTTGCTGCAGGATTGGGATTTGCCGGAGCCATGTTAAACCCATTTACCATTGGGATAGCACAAGGCCTTTCAGATGTTCCTTTATTTTCAGGATTGGAATATCGGTTTTTCTGTTGGATTGTTATCAACGTTGTTGGGATTGGTTTTATCTTAAGATATGCAGCGAAGATCAAGAAGAATCCAAAAAAATCATTAGTCTATGAAGAAGACAAATTATGGAGAGATAAAAATGCTGAAGGCATTGGAGAACACAGCAAGCATACACCCATATCAGCATGGATCACATTCATAGCCATTTTGAGTGTTATGACAATATATAGCTTTACGCATACTTGGACCGTATTAAGTGTAGGCAATGCAGACTCAAGTCTCAACTGGCCAATCATTCCAGTTCTTACTGTTTTATTTGCTTTGGGTGGTATAATGTCTTTACGTAAATCAGGCCAATTTTTTGTGTTGCATTTACTAATCTTCACTATTTTTTACTTAATTATTGGCGTAATGGGTTACCATTGGTATATTATGGAAATTGCCACTTTATTCTTTGTCATGGGATTGGCAAGTGGTATTGCCATGAATTACAACCCCAATAAAATTGTAAAATTATTTACTGAAGGAATGAGCGATATCCTTTCAGCGGCTTTTGTAGTTGGTCTGGCAGGTGGTATTATTATTATCCTTCAGAATGGAAGAATTATAGATACCATGTTGTATTCAGTTGCCGACTCAATGAGTAATCTCGGCAAATTTGGAACAGTTTCGGTAATGTATGGAATCCAAAATTTAATCAATATTATCATCCCTTCTGGCTCTGCCAAAGCAGCACTAACCATGCCTATTATGGCTCCATTCTCAGACTTGATTGGAATCTCCAGACAAGCTACTATTATGGCTTTCCAATTTGGTGATGGATTTACAAATATGATAACTCCAACTTCTGGAATTTTAATTGGAGTGCTGGGTGTAGCCAAAATTCCTTATGAAAAATGGGTGAAATGGATTACTCCTTTTATTATTATTTTATTGGTTTTAGGATTATTATTGTTAATTCCAACAGTCACCATGGACTTAAACGGATTTTAAAGTCAAATTATACATGTAGATTTTGTTGATATTTTAAAATAAAAGTTGGAACTTGTCAAAGATTTAAATTTAACCTCAATTAATTTTCGCATCAGTTATTATCTTCATAATAATTGATGCTCTCCCCAATATAATTGAATGTTAGAATAGTTTTTAATTTATTAACTAGCCATTCATTATGAAAAAATCTTTCTTCATTTTTACCATTATTTTTTTAATTACCCTTTTAATTAATACTGTTTTAGGTCAAAATATTAAGCATCCGCCTACTAAAGGAAAAAAAATGCCTGAGTATGTGCCCAATGAGATCATCATAAAATACAAGCTAACGAATTCACTTAAAACTAAGGCTAGAGGTATTCATATAATTGAGGAGCACCAGCAAGTTTCCGAAAAAATTGGCAAAGTATTTAACTTAAATATTAAAGAAGGGAAAGCTGTATACAGTTACTTAGTCAATAAAATGTGTGAACAAAATAAGAGTGAACTTGAATTACAAGAAGAAAGCTTTTATAAACGACAGGCAAAAAAATCCCAGCAATTAAAAAACAAAGGATTAAGTTTTAAAAGCCAAAAAACCTTTACTCCTAATGAAAATAATTTTGCTCAAACATTGCTATTAAGACTAAAAGACAATACAAAAAATATTTTAACAATAATAGAAGAATTAAATGCAAATAATGATTTGTTGAAAGGTGAGGGTTTTGAGATAATGCATGCTGAACCCAATAGCATCTATCACACAACAATGACACCTAACGATCCAATGTATTCTGAGCAATGGTCTCTTCAAATAACTCAGGCAAATGCTGCGTGGGATATTGAAACTGGTGATAGTAGTATTGTAATTGCAATTATTGACTCAGGTGTGGATATTGACCATGAAGATTTGAAGAACAATATACATCCAAGTGGTGGATACGATTTTGTTGATATTGATACAACAGACCTCTATCAACAAGGATTATTAGTTGATGGCGAAGATTATACAACCCCCGATAATGAGCCTATTGATTCTTATGGACATGGTACGGCAGCTGCAGGAATTACAGTGGCTAGAGGGAATAATGGCATTGGAATAAGCGGAGTAGCACCACATTGTTCTATCTTACCCATAAGAGCAAGTTACACAATAAAAGGATCTTTTGGGGGTACCTATGCAGGGCAGCTTAATATGAGTAATATCATTGATGCAATATATTATGCAACTGATAATGAAGTGCATATTATAAATATGAGTTTTGGATCAGAAGGCATCTCCACTTCTTTACAAGAAGCTCTAAACTATGCTTTCAATCAAGACATTGTATTAATTGCTGCAGCAGGAAATGAGAGATCAAGTGCATTATTCTATCCAGCGGCATATGATAATGTGATAGCGGTAACGTCCTCTAATAAATACGATCGTAAAGCGTATACTTCCAGTTTCGGAGAATGGACAGATATAGCAGCACCAGGTGACAGAGTATTATCTACAGTTCCAATTCCTTGTAGAATGGGCTTTGACCAATCAACAACTGGATATCAAGATATTAGTGGAACTTCTTTTGCAGCGCCTTACATTTCTGGAGTCGCTGCTTTAATTCTATCAAAAAATCCTGATTGGACTCCTCAACAAGTAAAACAGATTATTAAAAATAGTGTTGATAATCCAGCTGAAGATCAATGCTATATTGGAACAGGTAGAATAAATGTACTGAAAGCCTTACAAATAGAGACCTTACCTAGTCAAAGCAATTGTATAGCTGAAATTACAAATTTAGAAGATTTAAAATTATATACAGAAAACTTTACGATTTTGGGTTCTGCCACAGGAGATAGTTATTCATTATACTATGGAGAAGGCAGATATCCTGAAAACTGGACTGAATTCAAATCAGGTTCATCTCTCACAAATGACACATTGGGGACTATGAACATCAATTTAATTGAAGATGGAATCTACTCAATAAAAGTGAGAACTGAAGACGCTAATGGTTTTAATGAGGATATTAAAACAATCCGAATGGCGTCTTATGCCTTGATGCAAGAATCCTACCCCATCAATTTAAATTACCCTATTAAAAGTTTATCTGTCTCTGATTTGGATGGCAATGGCGAACAAGAATTAATTGTTATCGGATCATATATAAAAGATAACTGGCTAAGATATGACTCAATATTTATTTATTCTTGCAATGGAGTTTTACTAAACGGTTGGCCCAAAGAAGTACCATACGATGGGGTTTCAATGAAACCTACATTTGCAGATTTCGATAATGATGGACTTAAAGAGATAGTAATTTCAGGAAATGCTGGACTAGAAAATCAATATACTGGAGAAGGATTCGTGCAAGTATTTAAAAATAATGGAACATTATACTCAGGTTGGCCACAAATAATTGTACGTCCTCGCGACGAGATACAATTATCAATAGGAGATTTAAATGCTGATGGCAATTTAGATATTGTAATTGCTGGTGGAGGTGGAGTTTGCGGT